>NZ_JBNDKI010000009.1:0-189558 GCF_050435445.1 Luteibacter sp. 621
GTCGTGGTCTGTTGCCGGGGGCCTCTCCGTCGCCGCCGCGCGGGCCGCCGGGGCCGGGCGGGCGGGGCGGGGGGGGGCGGGGGGGGGGGCCCCCCCCCCCCGGCCCGCCCCCCCCCCCCCCCCCCCCCCCCCCCCCCCCCCCGCTCCTACAAGGGCTAGGGGCATACCTTCGTATGCTTGTGCTTGAGTGTACCGATTGGTACAGTGCAATCTCCACGGTACAGGAGATTGCGTCATGGCCGCACCCGTTCCTCCCTTTACCCACGAGTCCGCCGTCCAGAAGGTCCGCCTCGCCGAGGACGGCTGGAATAGCCGCGACCCGGCTCGCGTTTCGCTGGTCTACACGCCCGATAGCGAATGGCGTAATCGCGCCGAGTTCGTGCACGGCCGCGAGCAGATCGTGCAGTTCCTGACCCGTAAGTGGGCCAAGGAGCTCGACTACCGCCTGATCAAGGAACTGTGGGCGTTCACCGGCGATCGCATCGCCGTGCGCTTTGCGTATGAGTGGCACGACGACAGCAACAACTGGTACCGCTCATACGGCAACGAGAACTGGGAGTTCGGCGAGGATGGCCTGATGCATCACCGCTACGCGTGCATCAACGACATGCCCATGAAAGAAGCCGACCGGAAGTTCCATTGGCCGCTTGGCCGCCGGCCAGATGACCATCCCAGCCTCTCCGACCTGGGTCTCTGATGCCCAGGCTGGTCTACGAACGTGCCGACGTGGTGCCGATGCTTGCGGAAGCGTTCCGTGAGCTGGGTTACGACGGCGCGTCCATGGCGCGCATCACCGAGAAGACGGGGCTGGGCAAGGGCAGCCTCTATCACTTCTTCCCGGGCGGTAAAGAGGATATGGCCGCAGCGGTGCTTGCCGAGGTCGATAGCTGGTTCGAAGCACGCGTGTTCACACCGCTGGCGACGCTGCCCGCCGGCGAGGGCGTGCGCACCATGTGGCAAGCCGTTGATGAGTACTTCCACGCGGGCGGTCGTGTATGCCTGGTGGGCGCTTTCGCGCTGGACGAAACCCGCGACCGCTTCGGCAGTGCCATCGATGCGTACTTCAAACGCTGGATCGATGTGTTGACCGCAGCCCTTGCCGGCGCGGGTGAGTCCGCGCCGCGGCAGGCTGCCCTGGAGATCGTGGGTGGCATCCAGGGGGCCCTGACCCTGGCAAGGGCACTCAACAATCCCGGCGTGTTCGTGGAAACTACAGCCCGACTCCGCCAAACGGGCACCGGCATACCGTGACGAAGACCAAGATCCGCTGCAGCTGGGCAGGCAGCGACCCGCTCTACACCGCATACCACGACGCCGAATGGGGTGTGCCGCTGCACGATAGCCGCATGCTGTGGGAGCAGCTGATGCTGGAGGGGTTCCAGGCCGGCCTGTCGTGGATCACCATCCTGCGCAAGCGCGAAAACTTCCGCAAAGCCTTCAAGAACTTCGATCCCGTCAAAGTGGCACGCTTCACCGAGAAGGATATCGAGCGCCTGCTGGGTGACGATGGCATCATCCGTTCGCGCGCCAAGATCGAGGCCACGATCCAGGGGGCACGGATCTACCTCGACATGCAGGCGAAGGGTGAGGATTTCGCGGCGTATTGCTGGTCGTTTACGAATGGCAACGTGCTGCTTGGCGACGGCAAGACGGTGCACGCGCAGACACCGCTATCGGCCACCATCTCCAAGGACATGAAGAAGCGTGGCTTCAAGTTTGTCGGCCCCACGATTGTTTACGCCTGGATGCAGGCGGTGGGCATCGTCGATGACCATGCGCACGCCTGCTTCCGCTACCGGGCTCAGTAAGAGCCTGGTGGTGCCTTCTCGCCCCACCAGCCTTCCTCAGGACGGTGGTGAGCCTTAAGGCCACCGTAGAAGGTCAGGGCGCGCAGGGCCCATTGGCGTGACACCCCCAACACATACCCGAGCGGCGCCTTGGCCCTGTCACGCCACGCATGGCGCCCGGGGTAGGTGGGGTGAAGGCCAAGGTATTTGCGGCAGACCCGGTTGAACTGGTGCACGCGCGCGTTGCGCACCGTGTGGCTGGTGTAGAACGTAACGCCGATCGAGATCGACACCGCATCGTCGCCGTGTACCCAATCCGTATCCGAGCGCGTCATGTGTGGGGCGGTGGTGGGGAAGTACACACCATCGCCCGGGCCGCTGTCGAAATCGTGGCTCGTGGCGCGCGCCGATTCCTTCAGGCGCACATCGCGCAACGTGTGGCTCACGATGAAATCTTCCACGTGGGCGGCGCTCACCGCATCGCGATCATCCGGTTCCCACACGCTTAGCGTCTTGCGCCCGTGCAGTTGCATCCAGAAATTGTTCTCGCGATCGATGTGGAAGGGTGTGACCGACGGCGGCGCGGAAATGAAGATGAAGCCGGTGACATTGAAAATGCCTGGCTGCTCTTTTTCGATCAGCGGCCGCAGGCCGTCGATGATCTCCTCCAGCAGCGCGTGGTAGCGCGGCACCGCCTCCACGTTGTACAGCGCGATCCACGACCCACTTTCGTGGATATGCTCGAACACCTGGTCGATATCGCGGCCATCGGTGGGCCGTGGTTCGTGGCGGAACGCTGAATCCTGCTGCAGCCCCGGCCTCACGAAGCGACACTGCTCCTTCGGCATGAGCTCGCGCGCCAGGTTGGCGAGTTCGGGCAACTGGAATAACGGATGGCGGTGGAAGTTGTGTCGCAGCCGGGTGATCCGGTGCGTCGAGAACCCCGCGGGGTCCAGGGGCCACACGATGTGTGGCTCGGTATGGTTGCGCTGATCCATGGTAACGCTCCCCTCGAAACAGGACCCCTGCCAGCGAGAAAAGCGTGGTACGAACCTGCGCCGCGTGCCACACGACGGACGGCCTAAGCGCAAGGTATTGCGTGGCCGTCCGTCGGGGCGGTGAGCTTAGCCGGCCTTGACCAGGCGCGATGCGGCGACCGGCTGGTTGCGGAACGCTACGCCAAGGCGGTTGAAGGCGCTCATGAGGGCGATCGCCACGGACAGGTCGGAGAGCTCCTTCTCGCTGAATTCGGCGGCCGCGGCGGCGTAATCGTCATCAGGCACGCCCGTCTCGGCCACATTCGCGACGGATTCTGCCCAAGCGAGGGCAGCCTGCTCGCGCGCGGTGAACACATCGCCCGCCTCGCGCCACGCGGAGGTCAGGATCAGCTTCTCGAACGGCACGCCGTGCTTGTTCAGATCCTGCGAATGCATGTCGATGCAATAGGCGCAGTGGTTGATCTGCGAAACGCGCAGGTAAACAAGATCCACCAGGTTCTTGTCCAGCCCGCTCTGGGCCAGGTAGCCGTGGACGGTGAGGAAGCCCTTGGCGGCTTCGGGGGCGGCTTTCATGTAGCTGATGCGCTTGCTCATGGCGTGGACTCCGGCAGTTCGTGGGTGGTTGGGATGGACATAGCCTGCGCCGAGCTTGGGTCATTCGGTAGAGCCAAGAACGCGTCATGGCGATGTACCATCGCCCCCATGGAAAGCTCCTTTGGCATACGCATCGATCGTGGCGCCCGTCAATCGCTGGCGGCCCAGATCGCCGAAGGCATTCGCGTGGCCATCCGCGAGGGGCGCCTGCCCCCGGGAGCTCGCCTGCCGTCCTGGAACGACCTTGCCGCGCAGTTGGGTGTCGCGCGGGGCACCGTCCGAATGGCCTATGAAGAGCTCGCCGATGGCCAGTTCGTCGTGCCCTCCGGGGCGGCGGGCACGCGTGTGGCGCGCGGCGTTCCGGCAAGCCGGCCCGAGCCGGAACCGGTGCGGTCAAGGTCGTCATTCGGCAGTTACCTGCTGGGCGGGACCAGTGCGCTGCCGTTCCAGGTGGGGGTGCCGGCGGCGGATCTTTTTCCGACCGCACTGTGGTCGCGCCTGCTGGGCCAGGCAGCGCGGGATGCCGCCGCCACGCCGGCCGACTACCCCGATCCACGCGGCGAGCCAGGCCTGCGCGCGGACATCGCGGGCTATCTGGCGGTAGCCCGTGGGTTGGCCTGTAGCCCTTCCCAGGTCTTTGTAACTAACGGCTATGCCGGTGCGCTCAGCGCCATTCTCCGCGTACTGCGCGTGCAGGGCGCCGATGCGTGGCTCGAGGAGCCGGGGTATCCGTTCGCGCGTACCGCGCTCGGCTGGGCCGGGCTGCGGCCGGTCGCCGTTCCCGTCGATGCCGGGGGTATGGATGTGGCGGCGGGCAAGGCGCTTGCGCCGCGCGCCGCTATCGCGCTGGTCACACCGGGGCAGCAGGCGCCCATGGGCATGGCCATGTCGCTCGAACGCCGGCTGGCCCTGCTCGAATGGGCTCACGCCGGTGAGCGCTGGATCGTCGAAGACGATTACCTCGGCGAGCTCCAGCTCACGCGCCGGGCCGCGCCGGCGCTTGCGTCCATGGATCCCCACCGGGTCGTCCATATCGGCACCTTCAGCAAAACCATCGCGCCGGGGATCAGGGTGGGCTACCTCGTGGTGCCCGAGTCGCTGGTCGCGCCATTGCACGAGGTGGTGGGTACGCTGGAGCCAGCGCCTTCGCCGGTCATGCAACGGGCGGTTGCCGGGTTCCTGCAGGATGGCCACTACCTGCGCCACCTGCGCCGCATGAAGCGGGCGTATGCCAGCCGGCGCGATGCGATCGGGGCGGCGCTCACGGCCGCGGGCCTGCCGTGGGAGGTCGGTGGCCTTTCGTTATGCGTTCCGCTACCCGAGGGTACCAACGACTCGGCCCTGGCCCGTGCAGCGCATGCGGCCGAACTCGCACCCGTCCCCCTTTCCCCGTGGTTCGGCGGGCGGGCAAAACGCTCAGGCCTCTTGCTTGGGGTCACCAATGTGCCCGAAGCGAAGGCTCCCATGCTGGTTGAGCGCCTTGCGGCCGTGATCCGCGGTGCGACCGGCTAGAATGGCCGGCTTGCCCAGGAGTCACCCTTGAATAGCCCGCTTCTTCCCGATGCCACTCCGCCGTTCAGCGACGAGGACCGCGCGTGGATGGCGCGCGCCCTGGAGTTGGCGGCCCATGCGCGCGATGTGGAAGGGGAAGTCCCGGTGGGGGCCGTGCTGGTGCTGGAGGGGAAGGCCATCGGGCTGGGCTGGAACCGCAACATCACCCTGCATGACCCGACGGCGCATGCGGAAATCCAGGCGTTGCGCGCCGCAGGCGAAGCACTCGCCAACTACCGGTTCCCCGGCGCCACGTTGTACGTGACACTGGAGCCCTGCGCCATGTGCGCCATGGCCATGGTGCATGCGCGGATCGGGCGCGTGGTCTATGGCGCGACGGATCCGAAGACCGGCGCCGCGGGCAGCGTGTTCGACACGCTCATCTCCGATAAGCACAATCATCGGGTCGAGGTCGCCGGCGGGCTCGAGGCAGAGACCGCCGGCGATATGCTGCGCCAGTTCTTCCGCGCGCGGCGCTAAGCGAAGGACTGCAACGCCTCGGCCACCGGCATGGGCACCCTCAGCGCGATGAGTGCATCGGCGCGCGTCACGCCCAGGTTCACCGATGCAATGGGCAGGCCCTTGCGCGAGGCTTCCAGGACAAAGCGGTAGCCCGAATACACCATCAACGACGAGCCAACGACCAGCATGGCATCGGCACGGCCAAGGTGCGCCCACGCCGTATCAACGCGCGCTCGTGGCACGTTCTCGCCGAAGAACACCACGTCGGGCTTGAGGATGCCTCCGCACACGGTGCACGCAGGTACGGTAAAGCGGTGGAAATCGACCCCGTCGAGATCGGCGTCACCATCTGGCGCGATCGTCGCGCCCAGCCCGATCCAGTCCGGGTTTGCCTCTTCAAGGCGGCGTTGCATCACGTCGCGCCGGGTGATGTCCCCACACTGCATACAGCGCACGCGATCCATGCGGCCGTGCAGGTCCACGACATTCACGCTACCCGCGGCCTCATGCAGCCCATCGACGTTCTGGGTGAGCAACAGTTCAATGCGCCCTTGCGCCTCCAGGTTCGCAAGCGCATGGTGCGCCACGTTCGGCTTTACCGAGCCAAAGTGGCGCCAGCCGATCATGCCGCGTGCCCAATAGCGCGCCCGGGCCGGCTCGCCGCTCATGAAAAGCTGCAAGGTCATGGGCGGGCTGCGCTTCCATTCGCCCTGGCCATCGCGGTAATCGGGGATGCCCGAGTCCGTGCTGATGCCGGCTCCGGTCAAGACAAACAGGCGCGCATGCGAATCTACGAAGTTTCGCAGGTCGTCGGCGCTGGCGGGGGCGGTGTGCGTGGCATTCACTCGCTGACTATATCAGCGGATCCGGCGGGCGGCCCTCGCGTAACCAGGCGAGGGCGCGCGTGGCATCCACGGCAAAGCGGCGCACGGCCAGCTCCATGTCGGGCAACTGATACACCGCCACGTCCTGCTCCAGGCGCACGCCCATGGCCGCAAGGCCGGTCGCCTCCGCCATGCCAAGCGCGCCCGATACGCGGTGCAGCCACTGGCGTAGTGCCGGTACATCGCCTCGCGCGAGCGCGCGCTCGAGGTGGCCAACATCGACGGACAGTGCCGCGCCCAGCGCCGCGATGACGTCGCGCATGGCGGCGTCGCTGCCAAGCGTATTACGCAGGGCTGCCACATCCACATGTGGTGGCGCGGGCGGCACGATGAGGCGCACCTCCGCGATGGCGCGATAAACGGCGTGCTGCTCCACCCACAGCGTTCCGCCGATGGTTCCCAGCCGTTCGCGCAGCGCCTGCCACGCATCCGGTGGCGGGGTGAGCGAATCCATAGCGAAGTGCAGTACTTGCTGGCCTGGCGTATCCGCCACCACATCAATGCGAAGCGTTACGGTCCCGCCCGGTGCGTGATCGATCGCGTGGGCAACAAGGCCCGAGAGCACCTCGCCAAGCGCCCCCACGGGACCAATGAGGTCTGTCTCGAGGGCGGGATCGAGGTCGAGCGACAAATGGGTGCCGCGCCTGCGCGCCCGTGCGGCATAGCGCACGCCAAGGCGTGCAAGCAGGTCGGGCAGGCCGGCGGCGGCCGCTACGTGGGCGCGGCGCGCGGCGCGTGCGTCAAGCACGCGGTCGATCCATGCACGCCATGTTCTGGCTAGCGCGAAGGGGCGTGATGTGCTCAACTCGGCGCCCCGCCACCGGCTGCGCCGGCGTATCGGGTTAACGGATAACGTCGCCAAGGAGGATCACCATGGCCTATCGCGTCATCGTCGCTGATGACCATCCCGTCGTGTTGAAGGGCATCAGCCTTGCGCTCGCGCACGACGGCGCCTGCCGCGTCGTCGGCGAGGCCAGCTCGCCCGAGGCGCTG
Source organism: Luteibacter sp. 621 (assembly GCF_050435445.1). Classification (NCBI taxonomy): domain Bacteria; kingdom Pseudomonadati; phylum Pseudomonadota; class Gammaproteobacteria; order Lysobacterales; family Rhodanobacteraceae; genus Luteibacter; species Luteibacter sp. 621. The sequence continues at coordinate 7,270 of NZ_JBNDKI010000009.1, forward strand.
CTTGCGCTGCTGGATAGCGAGCCATGTGATGCGCTTATCACGGACTTCAGTATGCCCGGCATCGAATACGATGGCCTCGCCATGCTGGAGGCCGTGCGCCGCCGTCACCCGCATCTGCCGGTCATGGTGATCACGACCATCGCCAATCCCGCGCTGTACCGCGAGATCCTGGCAACCGGCGTGCTTGGCCTTATCGGCAAATCGGGTGATGCGCGGGATATCCCCGAGGCCATGCGAACGATCCTGGGCAACCATGTCTATCTCGGCGCCTCCGTGCTGGCGATGCTCGGTGCGGAGCAGGGGGGCGTTATCGACCGGTCGGGCACGCTGGCCGATCTCTCGCCCCGCGAGCTGGAGATCCTGCGCCTGTTCGCCACAGGCCATGGCGTGACCGATATCGCCCGGAGCACCGGGCGGGGCTTATCCACCATCAGCCAGCAGAAATCGAACGCCATGCGCAAGCTGCGCCTGGCCAACGATGCCGAGATTTTCGAGTACATCGAGCGGCTGCGCCTGTAGGTGCTGAACGGACGCTGCCACGATAGCCAGCCGCGGCCGCCGGGGACATAGAAGAATTCTCAAAACTACGCGATGCTTGTGGGCTGGTGCGCACGGCGACGTGCACGCACGCTTGACAACCACGGTAGCTTACCGTGCCTAAAATGCCCGACCAGGGCGCCTGGGGCGCCCATAGCAAGGAGACCCATCGGTGAGTGCCAAGATCAGCCCCCTCGCTGGCAAGCCTGCCACGGACAGCACGCTTGTCGACCTTTCGAAGCTGCTGGCCGCCTATGTGGACCTGAAGCCGGACCCTTCGGTACCCGAGCAGCGCGTCGTCTTCGGCACCTCGGGCCATCGTGGCTCGTCGTTCGATCGCTCGTTCAACGAAACCCACGTGCTGGCAGTGGTGCAGGCGATCTGCGAATACCGCCGCAAGGTGGGTGTGGATGGGCCGATTTACGTAGGTATTGATACCCACGCGTTGTCGCAGCCCGCACTCGAAAGCACGCTCGAAGTGCTCGCCGCCAACGGCGTGGAAACGCTCATCTCGGCGGGTGGCGAATACACGCCGACGCCGGGCGTGTCGCACGCCATCCTTGTGCACAACCGCGGGCGCGACAGCGGCAAGGCCGATGGCATCGTCATCACGCCATCGCACAACCCGCCCGATAACGGCGGCATCAAGTACAACCCGCCGCATGGCGGCCCGGCCGATACCGATGCCACGAAGTGGATTGCGGATCGTGCCAACGTGTTGATTGAAGGCGGCCTGCGCGACGTCAAGCGCATGCCGTACGCACAGGCCCTCAAGGCGTCGACCACGCACGAGTTCGATTTCCTGCAGCGCTATGTGGGCGACCTGGGCGATGCACTCGACCTTGAAGTCATCCGCGCCAACGGCGTGCGCATGGGCGTGGATCCGCTGGGTGGCGCGGGCGTGCACTACTGGAACGCCATCGCCGAGCGCTATGGCCTTAACCTCACGGTGGTCAGTGAGGTGGTCGACAAGACGTTCTCGTTCATGTCGCTGGATTGGGACGGCAAGATCCGCATGGATCCTTCGTCCTCGTATGCCATGCAGCGCCTGATCCACCTGAAGGACAAGTTCGATGTCGCCTTCGCCTGCGATACCGATCATGACCGCCACGGCGTGGTCGCGCCCAGCACCGGGTTAATGCCGGCCAATCACTACCTGGCCACGGCCGCGTGGTACCTGTTCCAGAACCGCCCCGGCTGGAGTGCCACGGCGGCCGTTGGCAAAACCGCCGTCAGCACGGGCTTGCTCGATCGCGTGGCCACCCACCTGGGCCGGCCGTTGCTCGAGGTGCCGGTAGGCTTCAAGTATTTCGTGCCTGGCCTGTTCGATGGCAGCGTGGGCTTCGGCTGCGAAGAGAGCGCCGGGGCATCGTTCCTGGCGAAGGATGCCTCCGCCTGGTCCACCGATAAGGACGGCATCCTGGCTGCGCTGCTCTCGGGTGAGATGACGGCCCGCCTTGGCCACGACCCGGGCGAGATTTACCGCGACATCACCCGCCAGCTCGGCGATCCGGCCAATGCGCGCATCGATGCGCCGGCCACGCACGCGCAGAAGCAGAAGCTCTCGAAACTGCAGCCGGAGCAGGTGACTTCGACAACGCTTGCGGGCGATGCCATCACGGCAGTAATCAACCAGGCCGACGGGCAGCCGATCGGCGGCATCAAGGTCAGCTCCGCCCAGGGCTGGTTCGCCGCGCGCCCCTCCGGCACGGAGGACATCTACAAGGTTTACGGTGAGAGCTTCCGCGGCAAGGAGCACCTTGCCCAGGTGCTCGAAGAGGCCCAGGCCATGGTCGACAAGGCGCTTGGCTAAGCTATGTCCAACGCGCCATTGAAAGTCCTGGTGGGCTCGCGCAACCCGGTCAAGGTAGCGGCGGTGCAGCGGGCGCTCGCGCCGCTGTTTCCGGGGCGCCTGGTCGTCTGCGAAGGCGTGGCTGCGCCGTCCGGGGTGGCCGACCAGCCCATGACCCTGGCGGAAACCCGGGAAGGCGCCCTGAACCGCATGAATCACTGCCGCCAGCATGGCGAAGGCGATTTCTTCGTGGCGCTGGAGGGCGGGGTGGATGTGACCGAGGATGGGCCGGGCACGTTCGGCGTCGTGGCGATCGCCCATGGCGATACGGTGTCGGTCGGTCGCAGCGCGTGGCTGCCCCTGCCGCCTGCGGTGTACGAGGCACTGCTCTACGGCGAGGAACTGGGCGATGTCATGGACCGGTTGTTCGGCACCGTAAACATCAAGCAGCAAGGCGGGGCCATCGGGCTGGTAACGAACGGCCACGCCACCCGCGAGGACGCCTACGCGCAGGCCATGGTCCTTGCCATGGCCCCGTTCCTGCACCCCGAGCTCTACAGCGAAGACACCGCAGACCTGTAGGAGCGCGCTTGCGCGCGATAGGGTGTTCACGGCGGCGCCGGATCGCGCGCAAGCACGCTCCTACGAAGGCTCGCGGTACCTGGGGAAAAGGTGTTGTGACCCCGGGGCAACGATTTAGATCGATTCAGACCCTTGAATCTGGCTCATTGCCCCTCATCCAGCAAGGCGTCGACGACGGCGAAGCCGCCGCCATCCTTCGCTTCCCGGATACCAGGTCATGACCACTTCCAGCCAGCTCGAACCCGTCCCGTCTTTCGACTATGTGATTTTCGGCGCCACCGGCGATCTCACCATGCGCAAGCTGTTGCCGGCGCTGTACCGCCGCTTTGCCGAAGGGCAGGTGCCGGATGATGCCCGCATCATCGGCACCGCACGGTCACCGCTGGATGACGCCACTTACCGCGAGCGCGCGCTCAAGGCGCTGCGTGAGTTTATCCGCGGCGACGAACTGGTGGATGCCACGGTGGACCGCTTCCTGGGCCTGGTCCACTACGTGAGCCTTAATGGCGCCGATGCCGGCGGCAACTGGGCTGGCCTTTCGGCCAAGCTCGCCCACGAGGGGGGCGAGCGCGTCCGGGTGTTTTATCTGGCGACGGCGCCGGATCTCTACGGTGATATCGCCAGGAACATCGACGAGAACGGGCTGCGCACCGCGCAGTCGCGCATCGTCCTGGAAAAGCCGATCGGTACCGACCTGGAGACCGCGCGCAAGGTGAACGAGGGTGTCGGGCGCCATTTCCCGGAAAACAGCATCTATCGTATCGATCACTACCTGGGCAAGGAGGCGGTGCAGAACATCATCGCGCTGCGCTTTGCTAACCCCATGCTTGAGCGCATGTGGGACCGCGACTCGATCGAGTACGTGCAGATAACGGCGGCCGAGACGGTGGGCCTTGAGGGCCGCGGCGGCTATTACGACGGTTCCGGCGCACTGCGCGACATGATCCAGAACCACCTGCTGCAGGTGCTGACCGTGGTCGCCATGGAGCGTCCGTCCTCGCTGGACGCCGATGCGCTGCGTGATGAAAAGGTACGCGTGCTCAAGTCGCTGAAGCCGCTCGACCGGAATAACCTGGCGGCCAACGTGGCGCGTGGCCAGTACGTGCGCGGCACCACGGGCGGCCAGGAAGTGCCGGCGTACCGCGAAGAGCTGCCGGAAGCAAACCCGAGCAACACCGAGACCTTTGTCGCACTCAAGGCCGAGATCGAAACGCCACGCTGGAAGGGCGTGCCGTTCTACCTGCGTTCCGGCAAGCGTATGCCGGAGAAGCTCACCGAGGTGGTCATCCAGTTCCGCGCGGGTGAACCGGGCCTGTTCGGTGAGGCGCGGCCTGGCAGCCGCCTCGTGATTCGCGTACAGCCCAACGAGAGCGTGATCCTGCCGCTGTTCGTGAAGCAGCCGGGCAGCACCTTCGGTCTCGATGAAGTCGATGCCCTGTCCAAACTGGGTGAGCCGGCGCGCGTGCGTTTCCGTGACTCGTACGAAGGCCTGATGCTCGATGCGGTGAAGGGGAGCCCGGCGTTGTTCGTGCGCAAGGACGAGACCGAGGCGGCCTGGCAGTGGGTCACGCCCATCCTGCAGGGCTGGAGCGACGCCGCGGCCGGTCCGGACGCTTATGAGGCGGGCACCTGGGGGCCGGATTCGGCGCGCGAACTGCTTGCGCAGGCGGGTCACCAGTGGGTCGAAGACCTGGCTGCCTGAGCCGGTTCTTCACCCTCCAGGGGCATTGCATCCACGCCGCTTGCCCGCATTATGTGGGCAGCGGCGAAGCGGGCGACCGCGGCGCCGAATATCCCCTGGAGGCTCCCCATGTCTGACTATCGCAAGACTCCCGAGGCCCTCGCGCGCCTCAGCCCCGAGCAGTTCCGTGTCACCCAGCAGAGTGGCACCGAGCGCCCGTTCCACAATGCGTTCCATGAGAGCAAGGAACCGGGCATCTACGTCGATATCGTCTCCGGCGAGCCGCTGTTCTCCTCGCTGGACAAGTTCGACAGCGGCTGTGGCTGGCCCAGCTTTACCCAGCCCCTCGAGGACGATCACGTGGTCGAGAACCGCGATACGACGCACGGCATGATCCGCACGGAAGTCCGTTCGACCCACGGCGATAGCCACCTGGGCCACGTCTTCCCCGATGGCCCGCGCGATCGTGGCGGCCTGCGTTACTGCATCAATTCGGCGTCACTGCGCTTCATCCCGGTAGCCGACCTGGAAAAGGAAGGTTACGGGCAGTACGCCAGCCTGTTTGCCAATGAGAAGGGAGGTGTCGCATGACTTCACGTGCCATCCTGGCCGGCGGTTGCTTCTGGGGCGTGCAGGACCTGATCCGCAAGCAGCCCGGCATCATCAGCACGCGCGTGGGCTATTCCGGCGGCGACGTGCCCAACGCCACCTACCGCAACCACGGCACCCATGCCGAGGCGATTGAAATCGAGTTCGATCCGGCGAAGATCAGCTACCGGAAGATCCTCGAGTTCTTCTTCCAGATCCACGACCCGACCACGGTGAACCGCCAGGGCAACGATCTGGGCACAAGCTACCGTTCCGCCATCTTTTACCTGGATGAGGAGCAGAAGGCAGTGGCCGAAGATACGATCGCCGATGTCAACGCATCGGGCCTGTGGCCAGGCAAGGTCGTGACGGAAGTGAGCCCCGCCGGCCCGTTCTGGCAGGCGGAGCCTGAGCACCAGGATTACCTGGAGAAGTACCCCAACGGGTACACCTGCCACTTCATCCGCCCCGACTGGGTCCTGCCGCGCCGCGCGGCCTGATCCCGTCCCCCGGTCTTGAAGCACCTGCCGCCGGCTCTGGTATAAGAGCCGGCGGACGGGTTTCTGGGGTGGTCGATGGCAACGGGGCAGGGCGGTGCGGTTCCTCCGGCATGGCGGCGGCGTGCGCTGTGGCTGTGGATTGCCCTGCTGGTGGTGATTGGCCTGCTGCGCGCCTCCAATCGCTACCTTATCGACGTAGCCAATGGCTACACCACGCCCTTCGCCCCCAAGCTCATTGAAGAACTCACCGGCTCGCTGACATTCGGCGCGTGCCTGCCCTTGCTGTTCGCTGCCTTGCGCCGTATCCCGCGCACGTGGTGGGCTCACGCTGGCCTGTTCATGGCGCTGTCGGTTGCGCAGACCACGCTGATGATCGCTTCGCGCCACGTGGTTTTTCGCCTGGCTGGGACGCCGGGGCGTGCGTACGACATCACCGTGTGGCGCTACCTCATGGAGGTGCCGACGCAGCTGTTCTTCTATGCGGTCATCGTGGTCGGCGTGTGGCTGTTCGATCGCTACCGCGAAGGCCGCGAGCGCGAAGTGCGCAATGCGCAGCTCGAATCCGCGCTATCGGAAGCGCGCCTGGAAGCGCTGCGACTCCAGCTCAACCCGCACTTTCTGTTCAATACGCTCAATGCCGTATCGGAGTTGATGTACGACCGGCCACGGGTCGCCGACGAGATGCTGGCACGCGTTGGCGAGTTGCTCCGCGCGACGCTGGCCGCCGCAGGGCAGGAGCACGCCCTGCGCGAAGAATGGCGCCTTCTGGATCTGTATCTCGATATCCAGCGGGCCCGGTTCGGCACAGGCCTGGATGCGGCACTCACGGCGGACGACGCGCTGGCCGACGTGCACGTCCCCTTCCTGGTGTTGCAGCCTCTGGTGGAGAATGCCATCGAGCACGGCGGCATCGGCGATGCCCGCTTCGTGCGCGTGGAGGCGGCGCGTGAGGGTGCGCGCGCCGTCATTACCGTGCGTGACGGAGGCGGAGGCGGAGGCAGCGTGCGGTCAGGCCACGGCATCGGCATGGGTAACGTGCAGGCGCGCCTGCAGCATTTGTATGGTGACGAGGCTGGCGTGCGCCGGGATGCGGCGGGCGCCGGCTCGGTCGTCACGCTGTGGCTCCCGATCCGGCGTGGAGGGCAGGTATGACACTGCGTGCCGTGGTGATCGATGACGAAGCGCCTGCGCGCGCGAAGATCCGCCGCTACCTGGCGGAGCACGAGGGCGTGATCTGGGTCGGTGAAGCCTCCGATGGCCCGTCCGCGGTGACGCTGGTACGCCGCGAGCGCCCGGATGTGGTGTTCCTGGATATCTCCATGCCGGGCATGGATGGGTTTGCTGTGCTGCAGGCCCTGGGCGAGCCCTTGCCAGCGGAGATCGTCTTTGTCACGGCGCATGATGACCTGGCCATCAGGGCGTTCGAGGTCCATGCGTTCGACTACCTGCTCAAGCCCGTGGGACCTGATCGATTCGCGCGCACCGTGCAACGGCTGCGCGAAAAGATCGCGCCCTCCGTGGCGAAGCTCGATGCACTACTGGGTGACCTGCCAGCCCCGGTCCATTACCTCGAGCGGCTGCTCCTGCCCGCCGGTGAATCCGCGGAACTGGTGCCCGTGGTGCGGGTAGACCGCATCGAATCGGACCGCAACTACCTGGACGTGTACGTGGACGGCACATCGCGCCGCCTTCGCGGCACCCTCGATGCCATCCAGGCGCGGCTGCATCCCTCTGCCTTCGTGCGGGTGAACCGCTCCACCATTGTCCGCCTCGATGCCATTACCGAAGTACAGCCCTGGCCCGATGGCGAAAAGCGCCTGATCCTGCACGACGGCACCCGCCTCACCTGGACCCGCCGTTACCTGCCCCCGGAGCTACGCAATCCCTTTTAGGAGCGCGCTCGCGCGCGATCCGGCACGTCAGTGCCCGCACGTTCGTCCCACCCCTGGCCCTGTACGTCCCAGTACGCGCTCCCCCGGGGCATGCCCCGGGCCACACTGCCTCCCACACCAGGGAGCCCAGCCATGCGCAAACCAACACTCATCGCCACCGCCATAGCGCTTGCCCTCGCAGGTTCTGCCTGGGCCATCACCCGGCCCGACCAGGCCATTCGCGTGGCGGCCGGCGTCGCGGCGCACCATGTCTGCTCGATGACCTTTGTAGGGCAGCAGGACCCGGACACGATTTACCGCGAGCTGGTCACGCCCATGATCGGCGCCATGCCGGCGAAGCTGCTTACGGTTCACGTGGACCGCGCCAGGCAAGTGGTCAGTGTGGATGGCCTGGTCTCGACACTGGCAACCGCTACGTATGTCGCGGGTTACGGTTGCCGACTCGATCTCCCGGGAAATGGTCCCGTCGTGGCCGATGCGCACACGACACCCGATGTCGACGACGGATTTGCGCCATCCACACAGGTTGCGACGGACAAGCCGGGCGTCACCGCAGCGATGGAGAGAGTGTTCGCCGAGCGCGCCGGCGATGCACCGAAGGCCGTGAAGGCCGTTGTGATCGTCAAGGATGGCAAGGTGGTCGCGGAGCGGTATGCGCCGGGTTATGGCGTCCACACGAAGCTCATCAGCTTCTCGGTCGCCAAGTCGTTCACCAATGCGCTGCTCGGCATGCTTGCCATGGACGGCAAGGTCGACCCAAGGCAGCCGCTCAATGCGCCCGAGTGGCGCGCGCCAGGCGATCCACGTAGCGCGATCCGCATTGAGGACCTGTTGCGCATGCAGAGCGGCCTCGCCGCTGAAGAGGCCGAGTCGGCCTTCAGCCCCGTGGCAAAGATGGAGTTCCTGCACGCTGACATGGCGGCCTATGCAGCGGCGCAGCCGGCCAAGGAGGCACCTGGGAAAACATTCGAATACACCTCCGCCGACACCGTTCTGCTCGATCGCATGGTGGGCGAGCGCGTGGGCGGTGGCGCGGCGGGCTTGCGCGCCTTTGCCCGGCAGCGCGTTTTCGATCCCTTGCACATGGGCGATGTCACGATGGAGTTCGACGGGCAGGGCACCTTCATCGGCTCCACCTACGTGTATGCCAGCGCGCGCGATTACGCCCGGTTCGGCCTGCTGTACCTCAATGATGGCAAGGCGCCGGATGGCACGCGGCTGCTACCGGAAGGCTGGGTGGCATGGTCGCGCACCTCCGCCCTGGGTGCGCCGTACGGTGCAGGTTTCTGGACCAATGACGGGCCGAGCGATGTCGCGCAGATGCGGGTAGAGGGTGGCTTTCCGAAGGATGGCTTCTTCGCCAGCGGCACGATGGGCCAGCGCATTTACATCGTGCCTTCGGAGCATCTCGTGATCACGCGCTTTGGCTATTCCGCGCCGCCCAGTTACGGCATCGAAGACGACGTGCGCCTGATCAAGGCGGCGATCACTGCGTATCGCTAGTACGGAGGTTTAGCAGCTCGGGGAACCGATCGATCACCGCAAGCGCGCCTGCCGTGTGGATATCCAGCGACTTGGGGTAACCATAGCTGACGAGCACGTAGGGGATGCCGGCATCGCGCGCGGCGAGCATGTCGCTCTCGGAATCGCCCACCATCAGCACCTTGTCCAGCCGTACGCCAGCGGCATCGGCGAGGTGCTTCAACGGTACGCCGCTGGGCTTGCGTTCGGGCAGGGTGTTGCCACCGACAATGCCATCAATGTATGGCAGCAGGCCGCGCACCTCGAGCAGCGGGCGCACGAACTCCTCGTTCTTGTTCGTGCATACGGCCAGCGTCACGCCCTGGGCGTGCAGGTCCGCCAGCGTCTCCGCGACGCCGGGATAAACAACGGCATCCAGCGCGGTCTCCGCGTAGTGCTCCAGGAAGCCGGGCATCACATCATCGATATCCGCGTCGCTGCCCGCATCGCGGAACGCATACGTGATGAGTTGGCGCGAGCCCTCGCCGATCCAGCCGGTGATCTGCTTTACATCGTAGGTGGGCAGCCGCCAGTCGCTGAGCGTGCGGTTGACGGATTCGGCGATGTCCGCGGCGCTATCGACCAGCGTGCCGTCCAGGTCGAAGATGACAAGGGAATAGGGGTAGGCCAAGACGCCGCTCCACAATCAAAACGCTGATTCTACGCCTTTGCCGGGCCGAGCCCGTGGCCCAGCAGCGCCATGGCGTGGCGGCGAATCGTCTCGCGCGTGACTTCCTTGCGGATCGGGTCGTCCTTCCATTTGCGCCGGGCGGCCATGAACAGCATGGTCAGCGACATGATCGAGGGCATGATCAGCGAGGGATCCAGGTCCGGGTTGAGCAGGCCCTGGGCCTGCCATTGCTGGATTCGCTCGTGGAACGCGGCCTGCGTCTTGTAATCGACCTTGCCTTTCACGTGCTTGCGGAATGTATCGCCCTCGGTCAGCAGGTCGCCGAAGAACACCGGGGCGATCCACTCGTGCTCACCGGCCACCTCGACGAAGCGCTCGGCCACTTTGACAAAGGCGGCGACAGGGTCGCCTGCGTGCTCGTGGAATATGGCCTCCACGTGCTTGCGCATGGGCACGATATGCGCTGCGTGGATCTCATCGAACAGCTGTTCGCGGGTCTTGAAGTAGTAGTGCACCGCGGCCGGGGTCATGTCGGCGGCACGCGCGATGGCAGCCAGCGTGGTCGCGGCGTAGCCATGTTTCGCGTACTGGGCCAGGGCGATCTCGACCAGGCGCGTGCGCTGGTCGGCGCCATCAGGCTGGGCGTGCGGGCGGCCCGGCGGGCGGCCGCGGCGCGGTTTCAGGGGTTTGGGGGAGTCCGGCTTGTTCATGGTCACTGAATAACACGAGAGCAGGGAGTTGCCTTGCGGTTCGTTGCCGCATATATTAACTGACGACTTAATTAATTTACAGGCCCGCCGCCAGTGAACGCCGTCCACCGCCCCGAACCTGCCGAGACGCCCGCCGGCGTTGTCGAGCCAAGCCTTGCGCCCATACCGGCCCAGCCCTCCCTGCGCCTGCTCTTTCCGGCACTCATGCTGGTCATGCTGCTGGCCGCCCTCGACCAGACCATTGTTTCCACGGCGCTGCCCACCATCGTGGGCGACCTGGGTGGCCTGAGCCAGCTTTCCTGGGTGGTGACCGCCTACCTGCTTACTTCCACGGTGGTCGTGCCGCTGTACGGCAAGTTCGGCGACCTGTACGGGCGAAAGATCGTCCTGCAGGTCGCCATCGTCATCTTCCTGATTGGCTCGGTGCTGTGCGGCCTGGCCCAGGACATGACCATGCTGATCCTGATGCGTGCCTTGCAAGGCCTGGGTGGCGGTGGCTTGCTGGTGATCACCATGGCGGCCATCGGCGATGTGGTGCCCCCGGCTGAGCGCGGCCGCTACCAGGGCCTGTTCGGCGGCGTGTTTGGCCTGGCCACGGTGATCGGGCCTCTGCTTGGCGGCTTCATGGTGGATCACCTTTCGTGGCGCTGGATCTTCTACGTCAACCTTCCGCTAGGCATCCTGTGCCTGCTGGTGATCGCCGCGGTGTTCCATCCGCACACCCGCCATGTGAAGCACCAGATCGACTGGTTCGGTGCGATCTTCCTTGCCACCGCACTGAGCTGCATCATCTTGTTCACCACCGAGGGCGGCACCCAGATGCCGTGGGACTCGGTGGCGCTGTGGTCGATCCTGGCTATGGGCCTGGTTGCTGTCGCGGGCTTTATCTACGAAGAGAGCATCGCCAGCGAGCCGATCATTCCGCTGCACCTGTTCAAGCACCGCACGTTCCTGCTGTGCAGCCTGATCGGCTTCTTCGTGGGCACCGCGCTGTTCGGCTCCACCACCTATTTGCCGCTGTACCTGCAGACGGTTAAGGGGGTTTCGCCCACCGGCGCCGGCCTGCAGCTGCTGCCGCTCATGGGTGGCGTGCTGGTCAGTTCGATCGTGGCGGGGCGCATCATCAGCCGCATCGGTCGTTACCGGGTATTCCCGATCGTCGGTACGTTCCTGGGCGCGATTGCACTCATGCTGCTCGGCAGTGTCAGGGAAGAGGATCCGCTGTACCTGATCTACGGCTATGCCGGCATCCTCGGCCTGGGTATCGGCATGGTGATGCAGGTGCTGATCCTGGCGGCGCAGAACAGTGTCGATATAAAACTTATGGGCGTGGCCACGTCTGGCGTTACACTATTCCGTTCGATTGGTGGCTCGGTGGGCGTATCGGTGTTCGGTGCGCTGTTTACCCAGGGCCTCCAGTCGCGGCTGCAGGGCGACATCCCGGCGGCCCAGATGGGTCCGCGCACCTTCTCGCCAGACATGGTGGCGAAGATGTCGCCCGACCTGCATGCAAAATTTATCCATGCCTTCGGCTCATCCCTTCACGTGGTCTACCACGTGGCGGCGGGCGTGGTTTTCCTCGGGTTCTGCCTGGCGTGGTTCCTGCGGGATGTGCCGCTACGCGGCGCGGGTAAGAAGCCGGCGTAGGGCGCTTGCCTTATTCGTTACCGTAACGAATAATATGCGCATGAAGAAGAACATCAACGCCACGCGCGATCCGAACACCTCCGACATGTTTCCGAATGCGAAGCGTGGCCGTGGCCGGCCGCGCAAGCCTGATGCACTTACGAATGCGCAGCGCCAGGCGCGCTACCGCCAGCGCCGCAAGGCCATGGGCTTTGATAGCCGCGGCGTCAACGCAGCCGCGGTGCAGCTGCTGGCCAGCACGTTTCGCGACCTGATCGAGGCGGACGCGCGGGCGGGGCAGCTACTGGATGCCGTGAAAGGTGCGGGCGATGCGGATGCCGCCGCCATGGCGCAGCAGCTGCGCAGCCTGGTCGAAAAGGCCACGCACCGTTTCGTCTAACGCACAAAACATGTAGGAGCGCGCTTGCGCGCGATGGGGGTTATCGCAAGCACCCCATCGCGCGCAAGCGCGCTCCTACATTTTGGCTTCGAGCTTATGGAAGGGGTGATCCACCCGGATGCCATCGGCGTCCCACGACTCGGCCGGCTTGCCATCGATCCGTACGCGGGCAGGGCGCACACGGCCTGGCCAGAACACACGCACCGCCGTTCCAGCGCGAATGCCCTTGTCCAGCGTCACCACCAGCGTATCGCCCTGGCGGCGTGCCGCCATGTTGAGCTCGCCGTAGGCGACCGGCAGCTTCGTTACCTTCAAACCATCGCCGGCCACCCACGCGGGCGGTGCCCCGGGTAGCAGGTACAAGCCATCATCGGCCTCGCGCATCAGCATGCCGAACAGTAGCCGCGCGTACTCGGCGCCAATCCACGTGTGCGGCATGTCGCCCAGGTAGCCGGGGTGGCGCAGGCGCGAGTGCACCACCTCGGCCCACATGCTCCACTCAGGCGGCCGGCGATCGCGGACGATGGTGCCCAGCAGCTCGGCCGCATCGGCCGGGCGATCGAGGTAGACGTACGTCAGCACATTGCGCAGCTCGTACGGCGTGTACGCAAACAATTCGCCGGGCTGTTCGCGCTTGCGTACGTCGGCCAGGTAGCGATCAAACGTCGTCACCAGTGCATCGTGCGGCAGCACATCCATCTGGCCCGCCGGGTCGAGTGCAATCGAGATACTGGTGGGGTCGCCATCACCCAGGTCCGCCGCGGCGGGGATCGTATCCACGCCTTTCCAGGCCATGGTGGCGCGAATGGAGGCGGCCACCGATTCGCGCAGGGCGGCGTACTGGGTGCGTGCATAGGCAGCCAGTTCCTTGTCACCCCACTGATCGGCCAGCCACGCACCATCGTGCCAACCCTTTAGTGCCCACCAGTCATCCCAGTAGCTGTGCGTGGGGCTGGAGTAGCCTTCATGGCTGATCGAGGGTGCGATGATCCCGTGGAAGCGCTGCGGTGCCGGCTGGTCGGCCATGTAGCCAGGCACCATGGTGCGCGCACGCAGATCCTGCATGAAATGCATGGCGGCGCGCACCTTGGGCAGGTAGTTGCGCACCGATTCCGGGCCGCCACCGAAGCGCGCGACATCGGCCACGAGGTTGATGAATTCGCCCTGGCTGTCGTACTCGATATCCGAACCAAACCCCTTGTTGACGGTGCCATCGGCATTGAGGATGGGCGACACCAGGCCGTTCTCGTGCACGGCGTGGCTGGCGTACCAGTCAAGGTAATCGCGGGCGGTTTTTACCTCACCCATGCGCAGCAGGATCGAGGCAGTGGCCGCGCCATCGCGGATGAAGGACCGGTTGTAGTTGCGTGGGCCCGCCTGCATGGCGTGGCCCGTCTGGTTGACTAGCATGTAGGCCGCCTGCGAGCGCAGGATATCGACCAGCGTTTCATCCGGCAGGCTCAGGCCCACGCTGCCCAGGCGGGCCTGCCACTCGTCGGATACCTCGCTGGCCAATGCATCGAATGCGCCCGCCGTGACTCGCGCCCGGTTGACCGGCGGCGGCTCGGGCAGCGAGCCATCCGCGTTCGCGGGGTGATTGCCCAGCGGGAACGCGATGACGATATCGCGCTGCTCGCCTGGTGCAAGCTGCACATCGTAAGCGAGGCTGCCGGCGGCCAGGCCCTGGGGATCCGAGACATCCACCGCCTTCGGCAGCGCGTTCGCGGCGATAGCGGTCGTGATCTCCGTGGCGCCATGGTCGCCGAAGGGCGCCGCGCCAAGGTCATCAGGCTCGGTGAGTGGGGTAAGCAAGGTGCGCCCGTTGACGGTGACCTTGTCCCTGGCCAACGTCATCGCATGGATCGCCGATGGCCCGCCGTTCTGCCAGGGCGGGTTCACCTGCATGGGGCGAACGACGAGAAAGAGCCTGCCATCGATACGGCTCGTACCCTGGTTCGCCAGGCGGTGGCGGAGCAGGATCACGGGCTGGGCGCCATCCTGGATCGCGACGCTCTGCGTCGTGACGGCAAGGCCTGGCTGCGGGCTCCAGCCGACCGAAGGCATGGGCTTCCAGCGGTCGCGCAGCGCATGCGTGCGTTCGACGTTGTCGGCCACCACCGCCTTGCCGCTGGCATCGCGCCAGATGGCCTGCACCAGCGGGCCGCCCTTGAACGGCTCGATATCGCCGTACTCATCGAAGATCGCCTTCTGCAGGCCGGCAGGCACGCCCACGTCGGTCCAGTACACCTGCTGCATATGCAGGGATGACGGGAACAGTGCCGCGTGCGCACGCGACGCGGTGATCTGGTATCGCTTCATCGCGGTCATGGCCCGCGGCGCGCCCAGGAAGCGCAGGCGCGAAATCCTGGGCGTGCCTTGCCCTGGCGTCATCACCAGGCGCAGATCATGCGCCGTAAACGTACCTGGTGCGGCGAGGTAGGAGGCGTCGCCCAGTGAACCGGGGTCGGAATCAATCGTGGACCATCTGCCTTGCGCGTCCTTCGATTGCAGCACCACGCCGTTTCGAGGCCCGGCCCACGTCACTTCAAGGCCTGTGATGTCGAGCGGATGGGGCAGGTGGATAGCTACGTTGCGCTCCGCGCCCTTGCCAGCGATGTCGCGAGGGTGCCCATCCGCCCAGATCGCCGCCGTATCGCCGGTACCGCCGAGGCCCGTGACCCTGGCGGTATCGTCGGCGGACATGGGTTCGAATTCGAACACGGAAACACCCCAGTCAGCGGTTCGCGCCGGGGCGGCGAGGCGGACGTAGCGAGCGTCCTCGGCCGGGAACACGAGGTACTCCACGCCACCTGGTGAATCCGTCACCGCGTAGGCCGGATGAAACACCTTGCCATCGGTCGATACCTGGATGCTGTAGGCGGCGGCAAAGCCGCTATCCCAGTGGATGCGGACCCCGCCGATACGCGCGAGCTTGCCCAAATCGACCTGGAACCACTGCCCGGGGCTGAATGAGCCGCCCCAGCGCGTGGTCTCGTCTTGGTCAATGGCGTGCGCGGGCGCAAGCGCCGGCACCTGCTGTGATGAGCTGGTGGCCGCCCAGCCACTGCGCGGCGGCAGGCTGGCGGAGAGCGCGGGCGCCGCCAGAAGGGTGGCGACGGCAAAACACAGCATCGAACGCATGGGGCACCTCCGGGGAGGTTTCACAGCCTAGTCACGTAACGCGATGAAACACAGCCCCTGTTGCGAGGAAGGCGCCGGGTTCAGCGCCGTGTCGCGAAAACGCCGTCCAGTGCGAGCTTCGCCTGGAACCCGGCCTTCTCCAGTCGCGCCGCCACCTCGGCAGGCACGTCGCGCCCGGTCGTGAGCTTGTTAGGGCTGCCGGTGTAGTGAAACAGGCGGCCGCCACGGCGGATGACGCGAGCGAGTTCGTGATAGAACGCCTGCGAATAGAGTTCGCCAGCGATCCCGAAGCGCGGCGGATCGTGCAGGATGGCATCCACCGAGGCGTCTGCGATCGTTCCGATCTGCCCGGTGACATCGCCGTGCGCCAGGTGCAGGCGGCCGCCAGCGGCAGGTGACTCGGGATCGGGCGACCAGGGGTTGATCGTGCGCAGCCACAACACGTCAGGGTTCTTCTCGAACGACTGGATGCGGTTCACGCCGGCTTCCAGGCAGCATGCCGCGAAGTAGCCCAGGCCGCCGCAGGTATCGAGTACCACCTTCCCACGGGGCTCCACCAGGGCCACCTTACGGCGTGCATCGTCGAGAGGGGACTCCTTCGAGGTGGGCAGCATCTTGATGCCATCGATCTCGAAGGTAGGCACTCCCCATTCCGTGGGCACCAGCTTGATCAGTGAGCCGTCGAACCGCGAGACCGGCTCGAACGCCTCGCCATCCCAGCGGTAGATAGTGCGCGGCTTGATCTTCCCAGGGTAAGGGTAGGTGGTGCCAAGCCAGGTCCACCCACCTTCGTGCAGGCGGGCGGTGTTCTCGCTGAAGCCCAGGTCGAGCGAGCCATGCCAGCGATCGGCTCCGGCTTTGTGAGCTGCAAGCAGTGCCAGGGCCGTGGGTTCGGTGAGCAGGGGGCCGTGATAGCGCGACACGTCAGCCGCCCAGGCGGGCCTGGCCGTGGAACACAGCTTCGATGTTGTGGCCATCGGGGTCGAGGATGAAGGCGCCGTAGTAGCCCTCGTGATAATGCGAGCGCGGGCCGGGTGGCCCGTTGTCACGCCCACCGGCGGCGAGCGCCGCCTCGTGGAAGGCATGCACGAGCTTGCGCGATTCCACGCGGAACGCCACGTGCACATGCGGCTGGTTGGGCTCGCCCTTGTAGATCCAGAAGTCTGGCTTGCCGCCTTCGCCGAAGCCGGCGACATCCGTGCGGCCGGTCACTGAGGCCGGGAACACGGCGAGCAATTCGTACCCGATAGAGGCAAGTACGGTCTGGTAGAACGCCTTGCTGCGCTCGAAGTCGCTGACGTACGCGCCAGTGTGGTCGATCATCGGGGCTCTCCTGCGCAATGGGTCAGGCCGGGACTTTAGCGCAAACTCAGATCGTGCAGGCATCCGTTGTATTGAGCTTCGTGCCGGCTGTTGCGCCAAACGCACTGATGCCAATGCGCGAGCCAGGCACCTTGGTCGTATTCTGGCCCGGCAGGGCGGTGCCGGTGGTGACCGCGCACAGCACGAAATACATGGGCTGGGTGGCATTGGTACGTGTCGAGACCGCCTCCAGCTGGCCCTGCTGGCCAAACGTCACCACGCCGGTATCCAGGGCCCGTGCCGATACCATGGTCAGCGCGCCGCCGGCCCTGAGTAGCAGCATGCCCTTGCTCGAATCCGTGGTGTAGACATCCGTGGCAGTGGTGGTTGCCACCGGGTGCGCATACACCAGCCAGCCCGTCTCGTAGGTCTTGCTGCTCGAGCACGTGGCGCCATCCGTGCTGGCGCACAGCGACACATACGTGGCACGAAGGACGGCCTCGGAACGGGCGTAATCGATGGCTGCCTGCAGGTTATCGGTTGCACTGCGCAAGCGGTGCTTCTGGATCGTGGTGCGGAACGAGGGAATGGCGATCGCGGCGAGGATGCCCATGATCACGATGGCCACGAGCAGTTCCAGCAGGGTGAAACCACGCGATTTCACCAGCAGCTCCCGTTCGACGTGATGTTGAGCGGGGCTTTCACGCCGGCATTGGTGATGCTCAGGGCGCCGCATACGTCTTTTTGCTGCGCCAGCCCTGGTACCGGGGTCGCGGTCGCAGTAAATCCTTGCGCGACAAACGTATTGACGGTGACCAGGGTAACGGTTGCCGCGTAATAACCGCTGTCCGAGGTAGACGACGTCGTCGTGGAGAAGCCGATCGTCTTCAGGTCGGCGTATTTGTTCTGCTGCGCGTAGTAGCGCTCTTCCGCATTGGCGATCGCCATCAGCAGCTTCTGCCCATCCGCACGACGGGCGCGGAACCCGTAACGATTGAACTGGGGAATGGCGATGGCGGCCAGGATGGCCATAACGCCCAACGCAATCATCAGCTCGATAAGGGTGAAGCCGCGTTTCTTCTGACGAAAGCCATTCATGTCAATTCTCACTATTGAGCACGCGCCAGCCGCGACGGCGCGCCGTCGGAATGGCGGTGCTAGTGGTGTTGCCACCGATCGCGGTCGGCGAGCTCGGGTTGTACGCCTTGCCACCGGACAGGCTCGCCACGGTGCTCAGTGCGCCGGAGGTGGCCGCCCCGGTGACGCGTGCGCCGGCCAGCGTGTAGCCGCTGCCGATGCTGTAGGTGGATGTGCCTATGGATACCCCGTAGGCGGCGCCGCCCGTCGTCGCATCAAGCGCAAGCACGGAGCCCGAGCTCGAAGTCGTGCAGGGATCGGTTGCCGTCGGGATAAGCGTGCTGAACGTCACCGTGCTCGAACTGGCATCGAGGGCCGGCGTGACCACGACGCGCTCGCCCGCCGGGTTGCTGAGATTGAGATACCAGCCGGATTTGGTCGTGGGGACCGCGTTGCTGGTGACGCCGATCGCACCGGTGGCGTTATCGACGGACATGGTTTGCTGCACCAGTGAGCCAACGCCGATGGGCGTCGCGACATTGGCGCCCGGGTCGCGTACGCCATAGATGGATTGCACGGTGGTATCAGAGGTATCGCCGGTGCTCAGGAACCGCCCGGTGCCGAACACGACCATGAAATAGGCCGAGTTCGGGTCCGCGACAAGGCGCGGCGCCGTGGTGATCGACTGCGTGTTCGCGGTCGCCGGCTTGAACAGCAAACTCACGCCCTGGGACTTGGTCGCACTGCTGAGCGACGCCGTGGAAAGGTCAATGCGCCACATGTTGCCATCGAGATCGCCGGCAAACGCGACATCGGCCACCTGGTCACCGTCGTAATCGCCCAGGGTAGGCGTGGTCAGGCCGTGGCTGGTCGTCACGCCGGTACCGGTCGGGGTGCGGATCTCCTTGAGCAGCGTCCCCGTCTGCGCATCAAGCACAAACAGCGAGCTATACGTGTTGTCCTTCGCCGTGGCCGTACTGTCATCGGGGAAATAACCGCCCGGAACGAGTACCACCCAGCGCCCCACGGTGTTGCCCGTGGTGCCGGTGGCATCCGAGTTTGTCCAGGCAATGCGTGCGATGACCGGGGTGCCAAAGGTGTAGCCGAGGTTCGCCGGCGTACCGGCCGTCGAGACGCTATCGCTGTTGAATTCCCACAGCACTTTCGAAGCTACGGCCGTCGCCGTGCTCAGCGTCGCCGCCTTCGGGTCAGTGATATCGATACCGAACACGCCGCGGCCACCGTAGCGAAGCGAGCCCACCAGCAGCGTGTGCCAGCCCTTCGTGGAGTTGTTGGTGGCATTGGCTGAATTGAAGAAGACATCACCGGTGACCGGGCTGCCATCGACAGTCGGGGTGAAGGCGAAGTTCTTCAGCTTGCTCTGGGCGGGCAGGTTGGGGTAGACGCTCGCGGGCACATAGGCCCACTGCTCGTTGCCAGGGCTTGCCGTGGTGTCCGATGCCAGGCGGGCGTCGAAAGCGTGAAGCATGCCATCGTTCGCGCCCACGTAGACCATCGCGGGGCGAGTTGCCCAGGTGGTAAGGAATGCGGCATAGCTGTTCGTGGTAACCGCGGCGGCTTCCGGCGAATTCGACGGGAAGCTGTCGCTGTAATTACCGCTGGGCGTGGCGACGTAGGCAGGCTGCGAGCCAAAAATCGCGCCAAGGATGGAGCCGCGCGTACGGAACGTGCTGCCTTCGCCCACTTTGGAGCCAGTGAGCCAGGTCAATCGCTGCGAGCCAAGGGTGTCGGTGGTCGCTGCGGAGCCGGTGCCGTCGGTCGAGTTAAGGATCGCCTTCTCTGCGGTGCTGAGGTTATCCCAGGTAAACGGCACGCCGGTGCCGGTGCCCGGCCCGGTGCTGGTCGCGATAAGGCGTGGCTTCGCATTGAGGTCGCGACCGTCGAGCGTGGTCAGGGTGGTCCATAGCTGGGCACCGACCACACCGGTGAGGCCCACGCTCATGGCTTTCAGTTCACCACCCCATGTGGTGGTGTTGTACCCGGCGTAGTACGCCACCGCGTTGGCGGTGAGCACGTTGGTGCTCAAGCTCAGCGTCAGCGAAGTGGAGCTGCTGGCGATCACCGAGGAAAGGATGCTGCTCAGGCTGGTGACCAGCGAGGTCGGATCCGCCGCACTGAAGTAACCGCCGCGGCTGTTGACCGCCGCATGCCAGGTGTCATCGATATTGACCGCGCCGCCAGCGACTAGCGGGGTGGGCCACTTCTTGGTGCCCGTGCGCAGCGCGTTGTAGTCGCCGCTATAGGCCAACGTACCCGAAATACCCATGGTCACCATGTACTGGGACATGTGCTGCCATGTGGCGGGATCGTTGGCGGGGTTGAAGTAAACCTCGGGCGTAGCGCCGGGTTTGGCCGAATCCACCGTGGTCTTCGCCCCAGTGGTACCCGTGCTGATGTCCGGCCAGTACGCCGGCACGTTATTGGTCAGGTCGGGGCGTAGGTCCGTCGCCCAGTAGGCGAACGCGATATCGGCGAGCGACGGATCCGTGGTGCCGGACTGGTTCCAGTAGATGCTCGAATTCGGATCCGAGACGGAGTATGAGGTGTTGTCAGGCAGCATAAGGGCTGCATTATCCGAAGGCGTAATGGACTTGACGCTATCGCCATTCCAGTAGCCGTCGGTCACCAGCATGTGGAAGTTCTTGCGGCAAGCAACTTCACCCGCCGGGCTGCTGTTACCGTTCCAGTACGGGTCCTGCGCCGTGGGTGTCGTCGTGCTGAGCGTCCGCTTGTAGAACTCGCCGGCCTGGATGGTGGCGACGCGGGTAGGGGTGCCGCCGCTTGCAGGTACGCCGTACACCCAGTTCATGAACTGGCTTCGCCAGCAGGTATCGGTCGTGCTCGTTGCGGCGCAGCTGGCACCGTTTGCAAGCTCCAGGATCTTGCTCGCGGTCGCGAGCGGGCCGTAGGTAAGTCCCGTGTACGCATTGGAACTGGTGTAATAGTTGCCACTGCCTGTCTGCGTCTGCAGCGTCTGCCAGCCTACGCGAACGGCGTTGTCGCTCAGCGCGCTGAACACGCGGCCGATGGCAGCGCGCGCGTTGAAATTGCGCGTACGGTAATAGCTATACCAGATAGCGAAGTTCGCCTGGATCGCCGCCGATTCATTGGCCACGAGATGGTACGTGCAGGTACTTTCGTCGGCCGCGGCCGTGCAAACGTAGTAGAAGGCGCCGGTATCGTAGGTTGTGGTGTTGCCCGATTTCTTCGAGCCACGGACGGCCGTCGGAATCTCGAGAGCCGGGCACGTGATGGTGGTGTTTCGCCCATTACTCGTCTGGGTGTACCAGCCGGGCTCATTCGCATCGCGTGGGCAGGGGGAATTGCCCGCCTGGATGTTGACCAGGAAGTTAGTGCTGAACACCTTGCTAAGGTCGATCGTAACCGGATCAAGATAGGCACCCTTGCTCGAGTTGCCGCTCGGGGCCCAGCACTTCTTCGTCAGCGTGTTCGCGCAGTAGCCATCACGCCATGCCGCCGTGAACGTTGGCGTGCCCAGCGGCAGGCCGGTGGCATCCGGCGGCACCACGTAGGTGATGGTCGGGTCGAAGTAGATCGGGTTGCCCTTCGCCGAGTAGTAGTACTTCTTGTCGTAAAAGCCATCCATCTCATCCGGGATCGACGTGGAGTTCATCGAGCCGGAATCATCGAACGTGACGACGATGTTGGGCGCCACCTTGGAGGTCACGCCTGGCGGGGTTTTACTGAGCGTCACCGTGGTCGCTTGCGCGGCCGAGCCGACCAGCAACGTGGCCAGGAGGGAGAGGGCAGTACGCCAGGGGAAGGAAAGGCGGGGCATGTCGGTTTCCTTCAGCTCAGCGTGCACGTGAACAGGTTAGGCGTGACGAAGGTCGATTCGACGACGCGGATGGTATTGGGGCTGCCGCCCGTGGCACGCGCGGTGATCCGGTAGAGATAAAAGCGCGCCGTCGTACTGCCACCCGAGCCAGCTTCCGCCTGCGCGCCCGTCGTATTGGGCGGCGCGCGGTCCTGGCCGAGCAGCTCCACGATGTACCAGGGGTTCGCCGCCAGCGTGGCGCTGGCCATGGTGGTATCGGTGGTGGTCGCCGTGTAATCGATGGAAACGCCCGCGCCCTTGTACTCCGTGGCACCGGCGGTCACCCAGGTGGATGCATTGCGGAAGGTCGTGACCTTGGTGCTTACCGTGGCCGGGTTGCTCGAGTTGTAGCAGCCCAGGCTGGTATCACCGGTAAAGATGCGCCACTCCACGCCGCGCAGGGCGTTCTCGGCCGACCACTCCGCCTGCTGTGAGTTGCGCAAGGCGCCGGCCAGGCGCTCCTGAATCAGCGACCGGCTCGAGCTCGTTATAGCGACGATCGTCAGCAAAAGCAGGAAGATCAACGCAACGACCAGGACAGCTCCGCGCTCCTTCTTCATGGGTTGTAATTCCTGATGGACACCAGCGTGGTGAACTCACGGCGCAGCATGTGGTTGTCGAAGCCCTGCTGGCTTGGCTTTACGGCGCGGTTGGTGTCATCGGGCGACGCAAGGCCGGTAATCGCGGTATCGCCGTAATACTGGTACTGCATATCGCCGGTGTTGAGGGCATACAGTGGCTTCTGCCCGTCCATGAGCAGGTGTACCTCAACGCTTTGCACCGAGCGCCACAGGCAGCCCGGGTCCGTGCCAAGCACATTGGGGCTGGATGAGGCGCAGCTGGTCGCGCTATCGATATCGGAGGCGCTGCGGAAGCTGGTGTTGCCGGTGGCATCCATGACCCCATAGAGAAAATCGAGCCGTTCCACGCCGCGCACGACCTCCGAGCTCACCCCGTTCTGCCGGCGCATGAGCGCGCCGGTCTTGTTGCCGTTGTTGTCGTCCACGACCTGGAGGTAATACGTCACCGTCTGGTAGTCGCGATTAAAGTCGAACAGCCGTGGCGATACGCCGGTCGGCTGGGACAGGTTGACGTAGTTCGAATCCGGGGTAATTGCCGAGCCTGCCACCTTCGCGCTAAAGACCTGGCCGGCGTTGCAATCGGCAAGCATCATCAGGTCGCCCGTTTTGATATCGGACAGGAGCGGCTCGCCGGTTTTGGGCACGACCGTAATGCTGCTCACCACCTGGGATGCGACGGTCATCTTGCTGTTCACGCCGTCCAGGGTCCATCCGCGAGTGCCATCCAGGTAGCGAACCGTCAGCACGTCACTGCCGACCACGCGGTTGCCGGTTGCCGTGCCTTGCGCAGGAATAACGCCCGTGCTGGTGCTCGGGCCGGCCGGGTCCACGGGCGTGCATGCGGTGGTGGTGCAGTCATAGCCACGCATGGCGTACCAGGACGGCAGGATGAAAGGCACCGTGGGTGCAGCGGGGTAGGTGTTCGATCCACTCTTCGTGGCCCAGGTCGTCGTGACGTCCTGCAGGGCCGATTGCAGGGTGGCGCCCGACATGATGACCTTAGGGGCGCGCAGGTAGCGATCGAGCGTCATGGCGCCGTTGGAGAGCGCGGCCGATTGCCCGCCCATGTTCGAACAATATTGCGCATTAGCCATGCGCAAATCGCTGGTCAGCGCGGTAATGGCAAAGCGCCCGCCCTCCTGGAGCCTGGCCAATTGCGCCTGGACCAGGCTGCTGCTCGATGTGGTGTTGAATATGTTGACGATGCCGAGCGCCACGAGGATGCCCAGCGTGATCGCCACCATGAGTTCGATCAGTGATACGCCGCGGGTGGAGCGGGGCGAAGTGAGAAGGGGGCCGATCATGGCTGGAAATTCCAGGCGTACGTGCGCGTCACGACCGCGCCGTTGTTGGCGCTCGCAGATGCGGCGTTGGTGGCGTTATCGGTCGCGGCGCGCTCGATCCAGCTGATTTTCATCACGCAGTTTCCTGCGTAGGGAGGTCGCATCTGCAATTGCGTGGCGTCTGCCGTCGCCCCCTTGGTGCACGCGATGGACGCACTCGGGCTGGGCAGGAACGTATTGAGCTGCGAGCTCCATTGCGCCTGGTCACGCTTCGCAAGTTGTGCGGGCGTGCAGGCCGCCGCCTTCGTGCAATCCTGCGTCACCGTGAGTGGATATGTCGTTGAATCGTAATTGCCAGCCCACACCGCGAGCGGATTGGCCCGCATGCGATCCGCCATGCTCATCGCAATAAATTCCGCCTGCGTGCGCAGGTAGCCTACCTGGTTCGAGCGGAACGAAATGATGAGAAGACCCGCGAGGCCGACGATACCGACACCGAACACCAGTACCGCGATAAGAACCTCGATCAGGGAGGCGCCCCTGGCTCGCCCTGGTGGTGACATACAACCCCTTGCATGGTGTAGCAGATAGAAACGCGCGCGCATTGTGTTTGCACTCGCAAGGTAATAGCTACCTTCCGCGACACTTTGTCGCCCGCCTGCGCTGCATGAATATTTATTTACTTTTTTCACAGCGCCCCCGATCAACATTCAGGCGGCGAACGCATGTTATCGATCGGCCGGCGTCATCATCCTGCACGCACTAGGTGCGAATGCTGCAAATCCGGCACTACACACGCCGCGCTCACCACGTTAGACCCACGAACGTGATCAATACATCACAAATGTGATTCGCAAAGTCTTCACGAATGCTTGATGCAACGATTACAACGGCTAATCGTTGACGCGCTTGATTCGATAGTTGTTGCGACATGCATGTGTGTCGCGAAAAGTGTGAGATGTTTCTCATGGGGCGCAGCATTCCTGCGATCGATGAAGCGTTCTTGCGAATGCCGTGCGTGGCGCAAAAAAAACCGGCGCCCTTGTTCGGGGCGCCGGTAGCGAGTCACGCGTGTTTTCGTCGGGCGTCGCCGCTTATTCGAGCCCGGCCCAGCGATGGCGCTCGGCCATGGCGAGTGCAAGCTTAGGACTACGCCGCGCCACGCGCTCGCGTTTTTCACGCTCGGCACGAATCGCCGGCCATGCGGCGAGATACGCCTCAAGCACGGCCGGGTCCGTGGCATAGCGCTTCAGCGTTTCGGCGGTGGCCGAGCGCAGCGCGACGGCGCCGTTGTAGCCGCCAAAGCCCTGCGTGGCGCAGATGGCTCCACCGTCGGCGTTGCCGGGCGACGGCTCGGCCTGCAGGTGGAAGTGGCCTGCCACTTCGGCGAGGTCCGGGTCGAGACGGCGGAGCGTAGGTACGCCCGGTGCTGTTCGGCCCAACACAAACTGGACGGCCTGCGAGAGCGCCTTCAGGCCCGTCTCGCCCATGGTGTGGCCATCGCCCACGGCCTTGGGCGTGCCGACGAAGAGCTTCGGCAATTCGCCTGCACGGCCCTGGCGCTGGGCGGCGCCACGCAGGCCAGCCAGCGCGGTGCCGAGATCCGTCTTCGAGTTGGTACGGGTGCCCGTGGCGTGCGCCGCCAGGTACTGGAAATCATCCACGGTGAAGCCGTGTGCCTGGTAGGCCATGTCCAGCGCCTGCACGAGCGCATTCTCGCCGCCAAAGCCCACGCCGGCGAAGTGGGCCTTGCCGCCCGCTTCGCCACTCTGGCCCCAGCCGACGATGATCGAGGTGATATCGAGCTGGTTGCGCAGGGCGAAATCGAGCGTGGTCACCAGCAGGCCGGAACCACCATGGCCGACCACCGTGCCGTCGGCGTCGATATCGAACGGCGCCAGTGAATCGTGCACGGTGCGCTCGGAACCGTCGCCGTGCGCGGCGTTCTTGGTGGCCAGCTTCTCGCCGGTCATCAGTGCGCCGCCACCAAAGGCCTCGAGAATGCCGTAGCGCGGCTGCAGCGCAGCGTCGGCGGCGGTCAGCAGTACGACCTGCGGGCGCTGGAAGCCGGGGTAATCGAACAGCAGCTGGGGGGCGATATCCGCCAGGGCGATGAGGCTGGAGGCGCACGCGCCCACCGCCGTCGCCGGCGCCTGGGGCACTCGCGTAAAGCCCACTTCATCGGACTTCAGCTGCTCGCGCAGTTCCGGGTTCTTCAGTACGCGGCTGATGCTGAAGGAAGGCGACAGCATGGTGGAGACCAGGGCGGGGCCGTGGGAACCGAGCGAATGCGCAAGGCGAACCGCGAACGTGTCCTTGGGGAAACCGCCTTCGGGCAAGGGCGCATCGGGGCGCAGCCACTGGCCCAGCGCCTCGTTACCGCCGAACGCGGTCGCGGAGGCCACGCGGAACGAAAGTGGGTTGGGCACCAGCTCGGAGAGTGGTCGCGGCAGGCCGGCCAGGGCGCCCAGGGCGCCGTAGGCAAACAGCTGCGCCTGCAGCGAAGGGCTCAGCAGCGGGTCGTTCTGAAACAGGCCATGCATTTCCTTCAGACCCGAACCGCGAATGTCCTCGTAGCGCAGGCCGGCAAGGCGGCGCAGGCCGACAGTTTCAAGATCATGCGGCAGCGGTGCCGCGATGTCGGTGACGACGCGCGGCGCCAGGTCGCGAACCCCCGGCACATGGCGGATACCCGAGTTGGCGCGCAGGTCGGCCCCATGCAGGCGCTTGAGCTCTTCCAGGGAAGCCGGCTGGCCGGCGTGTTCGCCCGTGGCCCAGCGCATGCCATCGGCGGCGCTGGCGGCTTCGGGGTCGAGCTCGACAAGGCCGGCATCAAAGGCCGCCAGTGGAAGGAATTCCTCGGACTGGGCTACCAGCGCCTGATAGGTTTCCGTCGAGCCCACCGCCGAGATGGTGCAGGCGGTGCCGACGGTGACGAGGACTTGGTCGCTTCTCAACATAGGTGCGTGCTTATCCGGACAGACCAAACGTTAATTATAGGCGGACTCAGCCAGCCAAAAGGCGTTCTGTAATATAGCCGGGTAAAAAATACGAACGGGCCGGGGACGGGCAATGCACCCTAATTGATGATGGCGATGGGGCATGGCGGAGTGGCACGCTTGGACACTGTCCGCGAACCCGGAGCGTTACATGATCAAGGCAGGCCTTCTCTTCTCCGTGGCGGCGACCGCCATGGCCATCGGCCCGGGTGCGTCGGCCGGCCAGCTTCCGAGTGGTCCTGCCGACCTCATGGTCAAGGAAAGCACGTCCGACGTGGCCACGACCCAGGCGCGTGCCACGGCCGCGCTTGCAAAACTGGGTGTGCCTGTCTTCGCGACCTTCGATCATGCGGCCAATGCCCAGGAGGCGGGGCTGTCGCTACGCCCGACGGTGGTCCTGGTGTTCGGGAACCCGAAGGTAGGCACGAAGCTCATGCACGACCAGCAGGCCATGGCCCTCGACCTGCCGTTACGCATCGCCATCTGGCAGGACGCGCAGGGCATTACATGGATCAGTTACCACGACATCAGGCGCACCGCGGACGCCTATGGGATCAAGGACCACGACACCGTCGGCAAGCTCGCGGACTTCATGACCGCACTCATAAAGCAAGCGGCAGGGGATAGCACGAAGTGAACCACGCCGTAGGAAATGCGGAGTAGTTCACATATTTGTTGCAACGCCGAAATTGCGCACCCCTAAGTGGCTAGGTAGTTCTACGGAGTTGTTTAACATCCAGTCACCGACGTGAAATTCCTAGGAAACGTCGGCGACATGGCATGTGGCCGGGGTTCGCGAGCGAGTGCTTTTTATTTCGCAAGCATTTGAATCGATTTAGATTCGACCGAGGCCGCAATCCGTACCGGCGCTTTGCGCGCTTTCGAAGATGACGCGATTGCCCGATTGGGGGCGGCCTTGTGCTGCCCGGCGTTTGGCAACGGCGCGTGTTGACAGGGGTAACGAGATGAACCGGGTATTCCGCATCGTGTGGTCCACGGCCGTGGGCGCGTGGGTGGTGGCGTCTGAATTCGCTGGCAGGCATGGCAAGGGGCGCGGTGTTGCCGCGACTACCGACGAGCGCCCGGAACTGAGCCGTGGCCCGTCGGCACGTTTGCTTGGCCTTGCGGTGCTTACCGCGCTCACCGCGCTGCACATGCCGGCGGCCGCCGCGGCCGATCGCTACTGGGACGTCAATGGCGGCTCGGCCGGTAGCGGTGGCACAGGCACCTGGGATACCAGTACAGCGCTCTTCAACAGTGCCAGCGATGGCGTGGCCGGCCCCTTCGTCAAGTGGAACAACGCCGCGCTCGATAACGCCGTGTTCGCCGGTACGGCAGGCACCGTCACGTTGAGTGGTGGCATCACTGCGCAAACGCTCACCTTCACCATCACCGGCTATGAACTCGATGGCGGCACGTTGACCCTGGCCGGCACGACGCCGACGATCAATGCCACGGGGGCGGCCACGATCAATTCCGTGATTGCCGGCAACGCCGGGATCACGAAGACCGGCACCGGCGCGCTTACGCTGGGTGGGATCAACACCTTCACCGGTGGCATCAACGTGCAGTCGGCCGGCCTGATCCTCAACAGTGATGCTGCGCTCGGCGCCGCCAGCAACGGCATTACGCTGGCATCAGGCACCTCGCTCAGCGCAACGGGTAGCGCCCTGGCCAGCACGCGCACGGTCACCACCACGGGCACGGGCGATGTCACCCTCCGCGGCCTGGTGGGCTCGGCGCGCTACACCGGCACAGCGGGCGTGCTCGCGGTCAGCGGCGTGACCATGAGCAATGCGGCCAACGATTACACGGGGCGCACCGTCTTCCTCGCGGGTGGCGGCGGCTACGGGTTCACTTCGATCGCAAATCTGGGTACCCCCAGTTCGCTGGGTGCACCCACTGATCCGATCACCGGCCTTATTGTCGTGCAGGCGGGCGGTGGCCTGGGTGGCACCGTGACCTACAGTGGCACGGGCGATACATCGAACCGCGACTGGCAGTTCCAGAACACGTCCAGTGGCGGTACGACGCTCAGGAATACAGGCACCGGCACGCTCAAGCTCACCGGCAACATCGCGGCGACCAACGCATGGCTTCTCGGCATGGGCTTCCAGGCCGTCAATGCCGATATCGAACTGAGCGGTGTCCTGAGCAGCACGTCGGATCGGATCTTCGTTTATTCCGGCAGCGCGGGGCGCAAGGAGACGCTCACCGGAGCGAATACGTACACCGGTTCCTCCCAGATCAACACGATCACGGCCGTTGCCAATACCCTTGCCGATACCGGCACGGCCAGCTCGTTCGGCACGGGCACCGCCACAGGCGCCGTGATTGCCCTGGTCAATGGCACGTTGAGCTACACGGGCGGCGCCGCGAGCAGCAACCGCGCATGGACGTTCGACGGCACAAGCTTCGTCAACAACAACAGCACCACCGGCGGGTTAGTGCTGTCCGGCAACGCCGCCTTTGTCGCAGGCGGCACGGACACGATATCGCTCGGCGGCTCCTACACCGGCAGCAATACCTGGTCGGGCATCATCAGCGGCGTCGGCAACGTCACCATGAACGGTACCGGCACCTGGGTGTTGAGCGGCGCCAACACTTACACGGGCAAGACCACGGTCACCACGGGCACGCTCGTGGCGGGTACCGACCAGGCCTTCGCCAGCACGAGCGGACTCCAGGTGGATGGCGGCACCCTGGATCTCAACGGTCAATCGGTGACGGCACCCTCGCTCGCCGGCGCGGGCGGCACGGTCGCCCTTGGCAGTGGCACGCTCACACTGAAGTCCTCCACGGGCACCACGGCGTACAGCGGTACCATCACCGGCACCGGTGGCCTGACCAAGCTCGGCGCGAGCACGGCCACCCTCAGTGGCGCGAACACCTATACGGGCGCCACGACGATTGGCGGCGGCACGCTCTCGCTCGACTTCTCCGCCGCGGGGGCACCCGCAAACAACATCATCAACGCGGCTTCCGCGCTGAACCTCAACGGCGGCACGCTCGCGATCAAAGGGCGGGCAGGCGCCGATAGCCAGGCGTTCAGCGCACTGAACATAAGCGCCGGCAGCAACCGCATCAGCGCCACTGCCGGTACGGGCGGCACGCTCAACGTGGCGTTGGGTGGCATCAACCGCACGGGCGGCCTCATCGATTTCGGCTACAACGCGGGTACGACACTCAGCACGACGCACGCCGATGGCGTGCTGGGTGGCTGGGCTACCGTGAATGGCACCGACTATGCGCAGGTCACGGGTGGCGTGATCGGTGCGTTCACCAGCTACGCCAACAAGGATGACGCGAGCCAGTGGCTTAACGGCGATATCGTTAGTGATGAGGGTGGGACGGCCAACACCCCGTACACCAATACGGTGAATGGCAACGTCGCGCTGGGCGGCCTGAAGTACACCGCGGCGGCCAATTCCACCGTTACTGTCGGGGCCGGCAACACGCTCAGCGTGGATGGCAGCATCATCGTTGCGCCCAGCGCGGCAGGCGTTAGCCAGAAGATCCAGGGCGGCTCCATGACCGGTGGTGCCGGCGGCAGCCCGCTTGGCGTGCTGCAGAACAGTACCGGCACGTTCACCATCGCGTCCAACATCGTGGATAACGGCGGGGCGACGTCGTTTGCTGCCGGCGGCAGCGGCACGGGTACGGTCGCGCTGACAGGCGCGAATACGTACACCGGTGGCACGACGGTCAGCGGCGGCACGCTTGCCTTCAGCAGCGTCGCCAACGGTGGTTCGGCGAGCGCGCTCGGTGCTTCCACGGCCGATGCGGCAAACCTGGTGCTGGAAAATGGCACGCTGCGTTATACAGGTGCGACCGCCAGCACGGACCGCGGGTTCACGCTGGTCAACGGCGGCCCGTCTCGCACCATCCAGGTCGATGGCACCACCAACCTGACGTTCGGCGGGCAGGTAACGAGCCCAGACGATGCCGGCTTCACCAAGACCGGCACCGGCACACTGACGCTGTCGAACGGCAGCAACGATTTTGTCGGCCCGCTGGTTGTCAGCGCCGGCCTGGTTGCGACAGGCACGCTCGCCGATGGCGGGCAAGCGAGCGGCATCGGCGCGGGTAGCAGCGATGCGACGAGCCTTGTCTTGCAGAACGGCGGCGGACTGGAATACACGGGCGCCACGACGTCCACCGATCGTGGCATCACCCTCGCCGCGGGCAGCGGCGTGGTCGCCGTGGACAACGCGGCGACCACGCTGACCGATAGTGGCGTGATCGTGGGTACTGGCCGGCTGACCAAAGATGGTGCGGGGGTGCTCGTACTGTCGGGCCTGAATACCTACACCGGTGGCAACGTGGTCACGGCGGGCACCCTGCGCGCAGGATCCAGCCAGGCGTTTGGTGGTACGGCGACAGGCGCGGGCGCCGGGACCATGACGGTCAACCCGGGCGCAACACTTGACCTGGCCAACTTTAACGTATGGATGGCCGGCCTCAACGGTTCGGGCAGTGTCACGCTCGGCTCCGGTACCTTGCAGAGCAACGGCAACGGCACGTTCTCCGGTGCTATCAGCGGCACGGGCGGCGTGCTGATCTCGGCGCACAGCCAGACCATGAGTGGCTGCGGGAACTCGTATACCGGCGTGACCACGCTGGCCAGCGCATCAATCACGACCGATTGCCTTGCCAACGGCGGGCAGGCGAGTGGCCTGGGTGCCGCGGCCAGCACACCGACCAACCTGCTGCTGCAGAGCGGGACGATCATCTACACCGGCACCGATGTCGCCATCGATCGCGGCATGCAGATCACGTCGGCCGGCGGGATCAATGTCAGCAACGCCACGACGACATTGGGCGTCTCGGGCCAGATCACCGGCACAGGACAGTTCCAGAAGCTGGGCCCGGGCACGCTGGTGTTGTCGGGTGCCAACAACTACACCGGCGGCACGTACGTGCGCGGTGGCACGTTGCGCGCGAGCGTGGTCAATGCGCTTGGCACGGGGGCGCTGCGTCTCGACGACACCGCCGGGGCGTCGTTCGATCTCAACGGTTTTAACACCGCGGTGGCCGTCGTTACCGGCGGCGGTACGACCGGAGGCAACATCGCGCTCGGCGGTGCCACGCTCACGACGAACGGCGCATCCTCCGCGGGCGTGGGCATGTACTCCGGTGCTCTGACCGGCAACGGCAATATCATCAAGAATACGGGCAGCGTGCAGTATTTTGCGGGCACGGCCAGCACCTTCGTGGGAACCACCACGGTCAACGCCGGCACACTTTCCGTGCAGTCGCTGGCGAACGGTGGTTCTGCCAGCTCCCTTGGCGCGGCGAGCAGTGCCGCCGGAAACATCGTGCTCAACGGCGGTACGCTGCAGTACCTCGGCACCGGCGACAGCACCGATCGCCTGTTCACCCTGGGCGCGTCGGCCAGCAGCGCACTGGGCGCCGAAGGCACGGGTGCCATCCAGTTCACCAACACGGGCGCTATCGCTTACGCCACGGCCAACACCGCACAAACCGTGACGCTCACCGGTGCCAGCACGGCGGATAACAGCCTGGCCGCGAACCTCGCCGATAACGGCACCGGCAAGACATCGATGCGCAAGACCGGTACGGGCACGTGGATCCTGCGCAACCCATCGAGCACCTATACCGGCGTGACCACCATCGTCGGTGGCGTGCTGGGCGTGGACAAACTCACCAATGGCGGGCAGGCGAGCAGTATCGGCGCCTCGTCCAATGCCGCGGCCAACCTCGTGATCGGTAGCGGCGCCACGCTCCGCTACACCGGTGCGGGCGATACCACCGATCGTCTGTTCACCCTCTCGACCGGCTCGAGCGTGATCGAGTCCTCCGGTACGGGGGCCATCGTCTTCAGCAACACCGGCTCGGCTGCGTATGCCGGCAGCGGCGACCGCACGCTTGGCCTGGGTGGTGCGAACACCGGCACCAACACCATGGGCGGCTCCATCATCAACGGCCCGGGAGGTGTTACCACGCTGGCCAAGAACGATGCCGGCACCTGGCTGCTTACGGGTAACAACACGTACACCGGCAATACCGTCATCAACGGCGGCATCCTTCAGCTTGGCAATGGCGGCACCACGGGTTCCATCGCCAGCCCGAGCGTCATCGTCGCGGCGGGTACCCTGGCGTTCAATCGATCGGATGCGATGACGCTTGATGGCACGATCTCCGGCGGTGGCAGCGTGCAGCAGAAGGGCGCCGGTACCACCGTGCTCACGGCTACCAATACCTACACCGGCGGGACCAGCATTGCCGCAGGCACGCTGCAGCTGGGTAACGGTGGTGCGAGCGGTTCCATCGTCGGCAACGTAGTGGATAACGGCACCCTCGCGTTCAACCGTTCGGATGCCTACGGCTTCACGGGCCTTGTCTCCGGCACGGGTGGCGTGACCCAGCGTGGCAACGGCACCACCAAACTGAGTGCGGCCAACAGCTACACGGGTGCGACGAACATCGAAGCCGGTACGCTGCTTATCGACGGCAACCAGGCCGGCGCGACCGGTAGTACCAACGTGCAGAACGGCGGCACGCTGGGTGGCACGGGCGTGATCGGCGGCGATGTCGTCGTGGCCAGCGGCGGCAGCCTGGCGCCAGGCGATACGGGTGCCGCGGGTACGCTCACGGTCAACGGCAGCCTTTCGGTGGCCAATGGTGCTGCGCTGAACTATCAGTTCGGCCAGGCCGATGTCGTCGGCGGGCCGTTGAATGACCTCACGGTAGTACACGGTAACCTGTCACTGGATGGCACGCTGAATGTCTCGGCCACGCCGGGCGGCAGCTTCGGCCCGGGCCTGTATCGGATCATCAGCTACGACGGCACGCTTAACGACCAGGGGCTGGCCCTCGGCAGCACGCCCGGTGGTTCCTACCAGGTGCAGACCTCGGTCGCGCACCAGGTGAACCTGCTCAACGGCTCGGGGCTCACCCTGAACTTCTGGGACGGCCCCACCGGCCATGCGAACCAGACGATCGATGGCGGCAGCGGCACGTGGCAGAACAGCAGCGGTAACGATAACTGGGCGGACCAGACCGGTTCGTACAACGCGCCGTACACGGATGGCGAATTCTCCATCTTCATGGGCGCGCCTGGCACGGTGACCGTGGATAACTCGCTGGGTAACGTGACCAGCGCAGGCATGCAGTTCGCCGTGGACGGCTACCGTATCAACGGTGACGCGATCACCCTCACTGGCGGTCCGTCAGTGTTCCGTGTGGGCGATGGCACGGCGGCCGGCGCCGGTATGACCGCGACGATTGACGCGACCCTCGCAGGCACGGGCGGCTTGCAGAAGGAAGACCTGGGCACCCTGGTGCTGGACGGCGTCAACACGTATACCGGTGGCACGGCGGTTAATGCAGGTACGCTGGAAATCTCCAGCGATGCCAATCTGGGTGCTGCCGCAGGCGGCGTATCCATCGATGGCGCCACGCTGCGGACCACCGGTGCGATCACTACCGCGCGCGCGGTCACGATCAACCAGGGCGGCGCGACGCTCGATACGCTGGCCGACCTTGACCTTACCGGCACGATCGATGGTGCGGGCGCGATCACGAAGACCGGTAGCGGCACGCTCACGCTGGATGGCACCAATAGCTACGCGGGTGGCACGGTAATCAACGGTGGCGTGGTCGCCGTGGGCGCGGATGGCAACCTCGGCAATGCCACGGGCGCGCTGACGCTCAATGGTGGCACCATGCAGAACACGGCTGCATTGGGATCCGCGCGCAGCGTGACGCTGGGAGCGGGTGGCGGCACGCTCGATACGCTGGGCGACCTGACCCTGGCCGGCGTGATTGCCGGTTCGGGCACACTGACCAAGACCGGCAACAGTGCGCTGGTACTGACAGCCGACAACAGCTACGCCGGAGGCACCGTGCTGGGTTCGGGTGTGCTCCAGCTCGGCAATGGCGGCACCACCGGCTCCATCGTGGGTAACGTTGTCGATAACGGCACGCTGGTCTTCAATCGTAGCGACACGCTCGCCCTTGCTGGCCTTATTTCCGGTAGCGGATCGGTGGAGCAGCGCGGCTCGGGCACCACCGTGCTCTCCGGCGCCAACGCTTACACGGGCTCCACCGCGGTCCGCGGCGGCGTGCTGCTCGTGAATGGCGACCAATCCGCGGCGACCGGCGCGACCACGGTGGATGCGGGCGGCACCCTTGGTGGCAATGGCACGATCGGCGGTGACGTTGTCATCGCGGATAACGGCGCATTGAATGCCGGTGCGGTCGGTGGCGCACCCGGCACGCTTTCCATCCGCGGCAACCTGGCGCTGAACGACGCATCCAACGTCAATGTCGACCTGGGCCAGGCCAATGTGGTGGGCGGCCCGCTCAACGACCTGACCAAGGTCAATGGCGACCTCACCCTGGATGGCGTGCTTAATGTATCGGTATCGTCGGGTGGCACGTTCGACCCAGGCATCTACCGGATCATCAGCTACAACGGCAACCTCACCGATAACGGCCTTGCGATCGGTTCGGTGCCAACGCCCAATTACTTCTTGCAGACCTCGGTGGCCCAGCAGGTCAACCTCGTGAACACCAATGGCCTGCCGGTCAATATGTGGGATGGCAACGGGGGCCGTGGCGACGGTGTGGTCAGCGGCGGCGATGGCGTGTGGCAGAACACCAGCGGGAACGATAACTGGACGCTGCTGGATGGCACGGTCAACGCACCGTTCCAGGACAACAGCTTCGCGATCTTCGCCGCCAACGCGGGCACGGTCACCGTCGATGCCAGCCTGGGCGCGATCAATACCTCCGGCATGCAGTTCGCCACCGATGGCTACCGCGTGGAGGGCGATAGCATCACCCTGACGGGCACCGACCCGGTCATCCGCGTGGGTGATGGCACGACCGATGGTGCCACCATGAAGGCAACGATTGCGTCGCAACTCACCGGTACGAACGGGCTCGTCAAATCGGATCTGGGCACCCTGGTGCTCGCGGGTGAAAACACCTACACCGGCGATACCAGCATCACCGGCGGCACGCTGCAGCTTGGCGAGGGCGGCACCTCCGGCTCGATCCTCGGCAACGTCGCCAATGATGGCACCCTGGCGTTCGATCGCGCCGACAGTATCACGTTCGACGGCACCATCTCGGGCGCCGGCGCGGTGAGCCAGATCGGCACGGGCACCACCGTGCTCACCGGCAGCAACCGTTACAGCGGCGCTACCACGGTGCAGGCCGGCACGTTGCTGGTTAACGGCGATGCCAGCCTGGCTACCGGCGCCACCTCGGTGCTTACCGGTGCCGTGCTCGGTGGCAGCGGCACGATCGGCGGCGACGTCAGCGTGGCCGATGGCGCCACGCTAAGCCCAGGTTCGGTCGCGGGCGCGGCAGGCACGCTCACCATCAACGGCAACCTTGCCCTCGGCGCCAACAGCACGCTGGATTACCAGCTGGGCCAGGCGGGTACGCCGGGCGGCCTGCTCAATGATCTCACCGTGGTGCACGGCAACCTGGCCCTGGATGGCACGCTCAATGTCGCCACCACACCGGGCGGTGCCTTTGGAGCGGGCGTGTACCGGCTCTTCACCTACGACGGCGCGCTTACCGATAACGGCCTGCAGCTCGGTACGCTGCCGGCTGCCGATAACTTTGTGCAGACCTCGATCGACCACCAGGTGAACCTGGTGAATACCAACGGCCTGACCCTCAACTTCTGGGATGGCCCCGACCATGCGAACGATGGTGTGATCACGGGCGGCAGTGGCGTGTGGAAGCTCGGCGACAACGATCGCTGGACCGAAGCCGATGGTGCGATCAATGCGCCGTACAGCAATGGCGCATTCGCGATCTTCGGGGGCACCGGCGGCACGGTTACCATCGACAACGCCAACGGACCGGTGAGCGCATCCGGCCTGCAGTTCGTGGCCGATGGTTACACCGTGGCCGGTGGGGATCTCACCCTGACTGGCGGCGCCGCATCGATTCGCGTGGGCGACGGTAGCTCGGCGGGTGCCGCCATGACGGCCACGATCGATAGCGCGATCAACGGTGCGGGCATGCTGGTGAAGGATGATCTCGGCACCCTGGTACTGGGCGGCGCCAACGTCTATACGGGCGGCACCGATGTGCATGCCGGTACGCTGCAGGTGGCCAGCGATGCGAACCTCGGCAACGCGCTGGGCAGCCTTTCCATTGATGACGCCACGCTGCACACCACCGGAAGCTTCACCAGCCAGCGCAACGTGGGCCTTGGCGGCGATGGCACGATCGATGTGGATGCGGGAACGACGCTCACGCTGGATGGCGGCATGCAAGGCACGGGCAGCCTTACCAAGGCCGGGGCGGGCACGCTCGCCGTTGGCGGTGGCGCCACCTACGCCGGCGCAACGACGGTGGCTGGCGGTACGCTGGCGGCAACGGCTGCGAACGCTTTCAACACCACCTCGGCATTCTCGGTGCAGGCGGGAGGTGCGCTCGACCTCGCTGGCCACTCCCAGCAGCTGGCGTCGCTGGCCAACGCGGGTAACGTGCATTTCGGTGCGACGCCCGGCACCACGCTCACCATCAACGGCGACTACACAGGGCAGGGCGGCACGCTGAGCTTCAACACGGCCCTGGGCGGCGACGCCTCCGCCACGGATACGTTGGTTGTCAGCGGCAGCACCTCGGGCAACACGCAGGTGCAGGTGGCCAATGTCGGCGGTGCGGGAGAGCAGACCAACCAGGGCATCAAGCTGATCGATGTGAAGGGCAACTCCGCAGGCACGTTCACCCTGAAGGGCGACTACGTGTTCCAGGGTGATCAAGCGGTGGTTGCGGGTGCGTATGCCTATCGCTTGTACAAGGGCGCGACGGATACGGCGGATGGCGACTGGTATCTGCGCTCCGCACTGACCGACGCCAGCGCGGGCGATCCCACGGGTAACTCGCCGCTGTACCAGCCCGGAGTGCCGGTGTACGAGGCGTACGCGGGCATGCTGGAGCAAGCCAACGCGCTGGATACGCTGTTCCAGCGAACCGGTAATCGCCAGTGGGCGGATGAGCAGAGCCGCGATGCCATGCAGCCGGGCGAGGGCCTGTGGCTGCGGGTGCAGGGGGCGGACCAGACGATCAAGCCGGCGAGCAGCACCAGTGGCACGAACTACGATGTATCCGGCGCCAAGTCCGAAGTCGGCGCCGACGCGGTGCTGTCCCAGGGTGGCGATGGGAAGCTGGTCGGTAGCCTGTCCCTCCAGTACGGCCATGAAAGCACGAGTGTCCGTTCGGCCTACGGCGATGGCAGCATCAACACCCGCTCGTACGGGGTGGGTGCCGCGCTGACCTGGTATGGCGACAACGACTTCTATGTGGATGGCCAGCTGCACTGGATGCGTTTTGATTCGGACCTGCACTCGAGCGAACTGGCCCGCGTGCTTGCCGATAACAATAAGGCCACCGGTTATGCGTTTGGCGTCGAGGCGGGCAAGCGCTTCTGGCTCTCCGATGCATGGACGATCACGCCGCAAGCCCAGGTAAGTTACGGACACACCGCGTTCGATGGCTTCAACGATGCGTTCGATACGCGCGTTTCCCAAGCCGATGGCAAAGCGGGCGTCGCACGCGGGGGCATGACGGTGGACTACCTGCGCACGCAACAGGGTGACGCAGGTGCCGTAACGACGCACTTGTATGCGATCGCGAACGTCTACAACCACTTCAAGGACCAGGCCGTCGCCAGCGTCGCCGGCACGGATGTCAGCACACGTAACGAGCGTTGGTGGGCTGGCCTTGGCGTGGGTGGCGCGCTCGACTGGGCAGGTGGCCGCTATTCGGTATACGGCGAAGTGCAAGGCCAACACGGCATGTCGAACGGTGGCGACTCGCACGGCGTGAGCGGTACGCTCGGTTTCCGCATGCGCTGGTAACACAACGCTGTAGGAGCGCGCTTGCGCGCGATAAGCCAACGAAGCGGCGACGCGACTCACTTATCGCGCGCAAGCGCGCTCCTACGTAAGCCTTTTGGGCTATGGGTTGCATGCACGCGACAAGCGTATAACCCTCCTCTTACCCAGCCCCCATGGGCCGGCAGGAGAGTGACCATGGCGTTGCTTCTGGTGAAGGGTTCCTCGGGTGCGGATGTCGCGCTTCTGCGCAAGAAGCTCGCCACCTTGCTCAAGGATGCCAGCGATGCGTTTCCTGGCCTGGCCAGTGGTAACCAGTTCGATGACCTGACCGATGCGGCGGTGCGGCGCTGGCAGTCCGGTGTCGGCCTGGTCGCTGATGCGATCATCGGGCCTTATTGCCAAAGCGTGCTGGGGCTGGTCACGCTCGCGCCGACCACAGTGCCGCTTACCCTCGATGCCGTCAGGCAGCTTTTCCCCGCCACCAAGGCATCGAACATCGCGCGCTACCTGCCTTATGTCGCGGCCGCGCTGGCGGTGCTTGGCCTGCGTGATCGCCCGATGGTATGCGCTGCGCTGGGGACGATCCGTGCGGAGACCGAGGGCTTTGTTCCCATTCCGGAGTTCCCATCGCACTTCAACACCACGCCCGGCATGGCCCCGTTCAGCGCCTACGAGGGGCGGAAGGACCTCGGCAACACGCAGCCGGGTGATGGCGCGCGCTATCGTGGCCGCGGCTTCGTTCAGCTCACCGGGCGGGCTAATTACCATAAATACGCCGGCGAGATTGGCCTGGACATCGAGGCATTGCCGGATCTGGCGGATGCGCCCGAAGTAGCGGCCGTACTGCTGGCGACCTTCCTGGGCGATGTTGCCACGAAGGCTCGCGAGCGACTCGCGGCGGGTGACCTTGCCGGCGCACGAAAGTTGGTCAATGGCGGCACGCACGGCCTGGACAAGTTTCGCAGTGTATTCACCATCGCAAAGACCGTCTGGCCGGAAGCGACCGGCACAGGCGTGGGAGCGACGGCGCGAGCACGTGCAGGCAAGCGCGCAGCGGCGGCCACGACCGCGCTGCCACCGCGCAAGCTCAATGCCAGCAAGGATCCGATCGACCTGCGCGACCGGCTGTATGCCCCGCGGGTGGATAGCCTGCCTGATTGCACGCCGGCCGACGAGGACATCGTGGAGTTGCTGCCGGTGTATACGAGGGCTGGCCTGATCATGGACCAGGGGCAGGAAGGTGCATGCACGGGGTTTGGCCTGGCCTGTGTCATCAACTACCTGCGCTGGCGGAAGTCCGGAATGCTTCCGAAGCTTGAGTCCGTGAGCCCGCGCATGCTCTACAACTTCGCCCGGCGCTATGACGAATACGCTGGCGATAATTACGATGGATCAAGCTGCCGAGGCGCCATCAAGGGATGGTTCTACAACGGCGTATGCCTTGAAGACGATTGGCCCTACAAAGCCGGCGACAGCCACCCACCCAAGTTCGGGTACGCGGACCGCGCCACGGCGAACACCCTGGGTGTCTATTACCGGGTGGATGTCGCCACGATTACCGACCTGCAAGCCGCCATTCTCGAGACAGGCGCGGTGTATGTATCCGCCAACACGCATGATGGATGGCAAAACGTTCCCAACGTGCGTAAGCGGATAACCGGCCACGAGACACTGCCTGCGATCGAATTTGACGGCCGCC
The DNA here is from genome assembly GCF_050435445.1 of Luteibacter sp. 621. Taxonomy (NCBI): domain Bacteria; kingdom Pseudomonadati; phylum Pseudomonadota; class Gammaproteobacteria; order Lysobacterales; family Rhodanobacteraceae; genus Luteibacter; species Luteibacter sp. 621. The sequence goes on from NZ_JBNDKI010000009.1 coordinate 47,505, forward strand.
CGTCGCATCAGGATGGGCACGCGTTTGCCCTTGTAGGCTTCAATACCCGTGGTTTTGTCGTCCAGAACTCGTGGGGCAAGACCTGGGGCTGCGGCGGATTCGCCGTGCTCACCTATGCCGACTGGCTGGCCAACGCCATGGATGCGTGGGTGGTGGCGATGGGCGTGCGTGGCCTGGTGTTCGGCCAGCGTGCCGCTGGCACCACAGGGATGTCCCGGCGCGCAGGGCAGGCCGGGGCCGCGGCGTGGAGTGATGCCGATGCGTACGAGCACAGCATCGTGCTTGGCAACGACGGCCGTGTCACGCGCTACCTGACCCCGGATGAGATGAGCAGGAGCCTTCTCTACCAGGCGTGCACCTTGCCCGACCAGTGGTTTCGCCAGCAGCCCTCGGCGACCAAGCGGCTGGTGATCTACGCGCATGGCGGCCTCAACAGCGAAGCCGATGCGATCAAGCGCGCGAGCATCATGGGCCGGTACTTCACCGGCAATGGGTGCTACCCCTTGTTCATGGTGTGGAAGACCGGCCTGCTCGAATCGATCGACGACATCATCAGTGATCGTTTTCATGGCTCGACGCGTGCCGGCGGCCTGCGGGAGGCCGTGACCGACCTGACCGATACGGTGATCGAGACCACCATCGGGCGCCCGTTCGCGCGGCCCGTATGGAGCGAGATGAAGGAGAACGCGGAAGGGGCAAGCCAGCCGACGCGCGGTGGCGACCTCCTTGTCACCGCACTGCAAAACCTCACCCAGAGCTGGGGCAGCAAGCTTGAGATCCACCTCGTGGGTCATTCCGCAGGCGCCATTTTCCACGGCTGGCTCGTGGATGTACTGGCAGCCCGCGGCCTGGACGCGTGGGTGAAATCCATCCACCTCTATGCACCGGCCTGCACCGTGCAGTTCGCGAACCAGCATTACGCACCCCATACGGACCTCATGGAGAGCATGTACCTCGATGTCCTGTCCGACGACAACGAGCGAAATGACAACGTCGCTTCCGTCTATCGCAAATCGCTGCTGTATTTCGTCTCCGATGCGCTCGAGTTGGATGTGCGCACGCCCATCCTCGGCCTCGCCAACGTCATGGATGCGTCCTACAAGCGCTGGGATGGGTCCTCCAGTTCAGGAGAGGCCCTGGGCAACTGGCGGCAGGTGGCGAAGCAGAGCGGCCTGGACAAACGCATTGATGTGACCGTTACGCCCACGGTGCCCACCACGCTGGCGGGGGCGACCATCCCCGCCAGCCATGGCAGCTTCGACAACAACATTACCGTCGTCGGCCGTACGCTCCAGCGCATCACCGGCGGAAAGCTGGCGATGCCTATCGACGACCTTGCCGGGTTCTAGGCTCTCGCGCTGGAGGCCTGTGGCCTATCAATCGTCTACTGCATAGCGCAGTGCGCGGCGCAGCGACGGGCAGGCGGGGGGATGCCCGCCTGGGCCACCCAGGGCGATCAACGCCGACGAGGCCGCCCACGCTGCGGAATCGAACACGATGTGCGAACCCACGGGCGGCGCCCGCAGCCCCATGCGCCGCAGCGCATCTCGCAATACATGGATTCGGCCCATGCGGCGCGTGGCGGCGGTGTTGTAAGTGAAGCTAATGGTCCGCGAGGCGTCTGTGCTGGTTTCCACCATGTGCGGGCTCGTCAGTGGCATGTATACGCCCGTGCCGGGTTTGAGGTGGAATACGTGCGCGCGCTCCCGGAACGCTTCCTGCCACTTCGCCCGGCTCAGGTCGTGGCGCGCGTGAAAATCGTCGCGCACACGGTCATCCAGTGTCTCGCGGTCCGTCGGGTCCCACACATACACCGTCTTCGTGCCGGATACCTGGCATAGCAACACATGGCTACGATCGATGTGGAACGGCGTGCAGGTGTTTGGCGACGCAGAGAAGATCCAGCCGGCACGGTAGTAAACGCCCGGGTCGACTCGCTCGATCTGGTCCAGGATAGGTTCGAATGCCTCGTCGACCAGCGTTCGGTACGTCGGGTCCGCCTGTATGTGGCGCAGCAGAACCCAGGCCTTCGCATCCTCGATGGCGCTGAGCGATGCCACCGCCGATTGCCTGGAGGGATAAAGCGCGGCCGCTTCATCGAAATCCGTGCCCGGTTCGACCCCGCTGGCGAAGCTGTACCAGCGGTTGGTCCCGCGACAACGCTTGCCCAGTTCGACCAGGGCCTCCCGCTGCAACAGGGGGTGCTCGGTGAATGTATGCGTGAGCGGCGTCACGCGCATGGGGTCAAAGCTCTCCCATGCCATGGTGATGGATGGAGCGACGGACGTGGTCATGTGCGGTCACCGTTCGGGGCCACGCATCGTGTGCGTGTGCACTACCTGCCGAGGACGGTTATACGCTCACGTTTTCGTCGCTCATCACTGCCTTTCGATGTATGCCCTTACGCCGTAAATCGTTGGTACGAGCCGTGCTGGGCGCCTTTCACGCAATATCTTTCGAAATAGGCCGCGTGGCGTGGGTCATCATGCTTAGCGCAGCCTGACGCGGCAAGGACATGCGCTCACCACGGTCACGCATGCGGAGGAATTTCCACACTATTGCGCGCTACCGTGCATGGCGGTACGTCAGTGCAAACAGCAAGTTCTCACCGCGGGTTGGACACGGGAAACGTGTGCGGCGCAGAAGGAATAGACCGCATGTACGAGCTCATTCGCGGTGACCTGCATCCGCTTCGCCGCAGGGCGACCGATCGTTTCGGGCCACGTGGAACTCCATCGAGAGACCGAGATCGTCCTGCGTGGGCGCGAGGAACGCTTCGCCCTGCGTGCCGGCGTAGGTCGTCAGTTCCCGCTGGTAACCACGTTCCACCCAGCGCTGAGCCCGTCCCAGGTCGCTCACGGCGAAGCTCACACCGAGAACGCGCGCACCACCGCTGGCCATGACCTGCGTGGCGATTCCAGGGCCATCGGGCTGCACGGTCATCAGCGCCGTGGGGCCTACGGGCACGCAGAATCCCGAAGCGCCCAAGGCAGGCAGCTTGATCGGCACGGCGTGGCCGAAGCCCATCTTCTCCAGTGCCCGGCGGTCAGCGTCGGCATGGGCCGAGACTATCCAGATCGATGTAAGCGCCTCGACGCCGTTGGGGTGTTCGCGCGTGACGCGGTAATCGGCTGCGCTGGTGGGGTCGTACTGGTCCGGTGCGTAGCCCGCCGCGTAATCGATGAAGAACGTGTTGCTCGATAGCGGTGGCTTGTCCAGGTCGAAGGCGAACAACCGCCACCCCGGCTTGCTGCTGTCCGGGCCGGAGAACACCGGGGTCACCGGGTACTTCAATGCTTGCAGCGATGCGCGTAGCGCATCGAGTGATGCCGTGCGGATACCGAACGTACGCGAGCCGGGGCCGCCTTTCAGCGCCTGCTGGTCTTCCTTCATGCCGGGGTCAAACGTCGGGTTCGGCCGGGTGATGCCGAGCAGTTCGATGAAGCTCGTGTCGGCAATGCGCACGTAGCGGTTTTCGATGCCGCCAGGGTCACGTCCCGGACGGACCTGGAAGCCCAGCTTCACCGCCATCACCGAGGTGGCCTCGTCGATACCGTGTCCCCAAAGCAGCACATGATCCAGCCGTGCGTTCGGCGCCAGTGGCACGGGCGGTGTCGTCGCCGCGTGGGCCGTGCCGACGCAGAGCAGGGTTGCCATAGCGAAGCGGGTCAGGCGCATGCGTATCCTCGATTCGAAAGTGATGGGCGCGGCCTTTTATCGGCGACCCCATAGCAAGGTCGCAAGGACAATTTCCGTGCGAAAACGGCCAGCGCCTGGGCTGGTGCTCAGGCGCCTGCGCTACGCCGCAGCGATTGCGGCGAACTGCCGAACGCGCGAACAAACGCGCGGCGCATGCGATGGGTATCGCCGAAGCCCGTCGACACAGCAATGTGGTCGAGGTGAAGGTGGCTGGTCTCGACCGCCAGGCGCGCGGCCTCAAGGCGCAGGCCTTCCACGACCTTGGCCGGCGTCGCGCCTATCTCCGCCGAGAAGGCCCGGGCGAAGTTTCGGGGGCTCATGGCGGCCCGCTCAGCCAGGCGCTCCACGGTCATCGGCTCACCGAGGCGGCCGCGCATCCAGCCGATCAGGTCGCCGAAACGTCCCGTCTTGCCGCCTTGCTCTACCAGCACCGAGTACTGCGATTGCCCGGCATGCCGACGCTGGTGCACGACCAGTTGCTGGGCGGTGCGCCGCGCGATGCCGGGGCCAAGGTCGTCCTCGACGAGCGCGAGCGCCAGGTCGATCCCCGCGGAAATGCCCGCCGATGTCCACACCTTGCCGTCGCGGATGAACATGCGGTCGGCATCCAGGCGCACCTGTGGGTAACGCTGGCGGAACCGATCAGCGGCGGCCCAGTGTGTCGTGGCCAGCCGGCCATCGAGCAAGCCGGAGTCAGCCAGGAAGAACGCGCCGGAGCAAACGCCGGCCGCACGCCGCCAGCCATCGCCGGCAAGCAGGGCGGCGATCGCTGGCTGGCCTGCTTCTACCTGCGCAAGATTTCCGCCCGCCACGATCACCGTATCGAACCGTGCGTCGTCCAGCGGCTCGGCGTTGAGGGACACGCCCGATGAGCTGCGCACCACACCGCCGCCAGGGGCGACCACCTGGATCGCGTAGCTATCGGGCCTGAAGCGCTCCGCCATCTCGAACACGGCGATGGGGCCGGCTGCGTCGAGCAACTGGAAACCCGGGAAAACGACAATCGCGATCTCGCGGCGCATGGTGGTGCCCCGGCGTGGCCTGGATGCGGCGAAGGTGGCCCATGCGGGGCGAAGGCGTCAACCCAACCCAAGGCACCCCAACATGGGGGTTCGGCAGGCGCAATCTGGGGGATCTCCCCGATGGCCGGCAGGGGGCCACTCCTTAATCTGGCGTCACAGCCCGCCACTGGGTTGTGACCACCTGAAGGAGACCTCCCATGTCACGTTTTATCGTTGAACGCGCCTTTCCCGGCGGCCTGGATCTTCCCACCAATGAGACCGGCGACCGCCTGTGCCGGAACATTGTCCGCACCAACGCGGAAGAGGGCGTCACCTGGGTGCACTCGTACGTGAGCCTTGATCGGACCCGCACTTACTGTGTCTACGATGCACCGACGCCCGAAGCCATCCGCGAGGTCGCGCGCCGGAACCAACTGCCGGTCGGGAGCATTACCGAGGTGTCGGTGCTCGATCCGTACTTCTATCTCGGGATCGGCCATTCGGGGAAGGCGTCGGCCACGCCGTCGCGCCTGCGCACCCCCTGGCTCCCTTTCAGCTACCTCGCCGCGTGAGGCGTAAAACCACAAGCGCGGCAGTGGGTTTCACTCGGCTGGAACCTGCCCGGTGCAAGAATGGGGCAGGTTCCGGGGAGCCGGCGCAGTGGAACTCATCGAACGCGATTACGCGCTGCAACGTTTGCACGACGCGGCCGGACGGGCAGGGCAAGGCTCGGGGCTTACCGTGCTGGTCAGTGGCGAGGCGGGCATCGGCAAAACGGCCCTGGTCCGCCGCCTGGTGCGAGACCGCGCGGTCGACGGCGACCGGGTGCTGTGGGGCAGCTGCGAAGCCTTGTTTTCGCCCCGGCCGCTCGGGCCCATCTACGACATGGCCAGCGCGTTCGACCCCGAGGTGCAAGGCATGCTTGGCGTGGATGGGCACCGTGCGCGGCTTTTCAGCGCCATCCTGGCAGATCTGCAGCAATGCTCACGCACCACGCTGCTGATCCTGGAGGACCTGCACTGGGCGGATACCGCAACGCTTGACCTCGTGAAGTACCTTGCGCGGCGCATATCCCCACTTCGCGCCATGCTCCTGCTTACCTACCGTGACGATGAAGTCGGTGACAGGCATCCGCTGCAACTGGTATTCGGCGATTTACCCGCGGATGCAGCCGTTCGCGTGCCGTTATCGCCGCTGTCGGAAGACGGCGTTGCCAGCATGGCTCGGGAATGCGGGTATCCGGCCGCGGGCATCTTTGCGGCCACGGGTGGAAATCCGTTCTTTGTCACCGAGGTGCTGCGCGCCGATGGCGTGCCGGCGAGCGTGCGCGATGCCGTATTGGCCCGTGCAGCAAGGCAGGCGCCTTCCGTGCGCGCGTTGCTCGATCTGGTCGCCATCGTTCCCGCGCGGATCGATGTCGCCACGGTCGATGCCGTCCTGACGCCCCTTGCCGAGGATGTCACTGCGGCGCTGGCATCCGGGCTGCTTACGCTCACTGATGGCTGGTACGCGTACCGGCACGAACTCGCACGCATCGCCATGGAGAAATCGCTCCCGGCACCGCACGCCATGCTGCTACACGAGAACATGCTGGCCCACCTGGAAGCGGAAGGTAGCGGCGTACCGCTTGCCCGTCTGGTCCACCATGCCGCCGGCGCACACGACACGGCGGCGGTGCTCAGGTATGTCCCCGCCGCCGCGGCTGAAGCGATCTCACACGGATCCCATTGCGAGGCAGCGAAGCTCTATGGCGTGGCCCTGGCCCATGCGTCGCGGCTAACCCCACGCGAACAGGCGGCGTTGTTGGGGCAGCGCTCCTACCAGTGCTACCTCACCGACCAGGCCGATGAGGCGCTGGCGGCCAGCCTCCGTGCGCTGGCGATCTGGCGAGAGCTTGGCGAGCTCACCCAGGAAGGCCGCACCTTGCGCTGGTTATCGCGCTTGCACTGGTTTGCCGGACGGAATCGCGAAGCGGAAGCCCATGCGGACCAGGCGGTGGCCCTGCTCGAACCGCTCGCCGAAGACAGCGAGTTCGCTTGGGCGCTGAGCAACCGGTCGCAACTGGACATGCTGGCAGGCCGCACAGGCGAAGCCGTGGCGTGGGGTACGCGCGCGCTTGAGCTCGCGAAGCGCATCGGCGACACCGAAGTGCTGACACATGCCATGAACAACGTGGGTGCCGCGATGTACGCACGCGGCGAAGCCGAGGGCCGCACGCTCCTCGAGGAAAGCCTGCGCATGGCACTTGAGCACGGGTACGGCGAACACGTGGCGCGTGCTTATGCAAACCTGACCAGTACCGAGGTTATTGCCCGCGACTACCCGCTGGCCATGCGAACGATCGAGGAGGCCAACCTCTACTTCGCCGATCGCGACCTGGATGCCTGGGCGAATTACATCCTGGTCTGGAAAGCTCGTGTGGATTTCGAACAGGGCCGTTGGGATGATGCGGCGCGCCTCGCCAGCCAGATGATCGTGCGCGACGCGGTCGCGCCCGTCACCCGCATTCCGGCCATGGCAGTGTTGGCACGCATCCGTTTGCGGCGCGGTGATTCCGGTGCGGACGCTTTGCTCGAAGAAGCGAGCGAGCTTGCCAGCAGCACGGGCGAGCTCCAGCGGCTTGCACCTGTCGCCACCGCGCGCGCTGAGGCCGCATGGCTGCGCGGCGATCATCACCTGCAAGATCCCTGGGTGCTGCAGACCTGTGTGATGGCGGAAGGCCTGGGTGATCGCCGCGAACTGGGCGAACTCAGCTTCTGGTGCGCGAAGCTGGGGGAGGCAAGGGGCGTGTACCACGATGACCACGACCCCTACACCATGCAAGCCGATGGCCATTGGCAACGGGCCGCTGACGCCTGGGATCGGCTGGGTTGCCCGTACATGCGCGCTATCGCCCTGTGGGATGGCGGGGAAAGCGATAAGCTCGCGGCCCTGGCGATTTTCGAAAGCCTGGGTGCCTGCGCCACGGCAAAGTTGTGTCGCGAGCAGTTGCGCCAGGCCGGCGTGCGCGGCATGGCACGCGGGCCCAGGTCAACGACCGCGGCCAACCCGGCCGGTCTCACCACTCGCGAGCTGCACGTCATGACCTTGCTGGCCAAGGGCCTTTCAAACGCCGAGATCGCCCAGCGCATCGTGCGCTCGGAGAAGACCGTGGAGCACCACATCTCCGCGATCCTGCGCAAGCTGGATGTCTGCTCGCGGGGCGAGGCGGTGGCGGCGGCAGGGCGGTTGGGATGGATGAATTCGCATCAGGCGTGATCAGCGCTGCCTTTCTGGCGATGCATGACGGATTACTATGTCCGCAGGTCGATTGCCAAGAGGTTCCAACGTTATGGCGTCAACGTTTACCGTTACCGTGCCGCGCCTGCAGACGGAGCGCTTTGTATTGCGCGAGTACCGGCCCGAGGATTTCGAGGCCTTTGCAGCGCATCTCGCCGACCCGGAGAGCATGACCCACCTCAACCTTTCCGACCGCAAGCTGGCGTGGCGGGTCTTCGGCTCGCACGCAGGCTTGTGGCTCCTGGGCGGCGCGGGCTGGTGGGCGATCGAGCGCAAGGATAGCGGGCAGCTCGTCGGCAATGTCGGTGCGTTCTACCGCGATGGCTCACCGATGCTGGAACTGGGGTGGAACACCTACCGGTCGTTCTGGGGCCAGGGCGTGGCACCCGAGGCCGCCACGGCCGTGCTTGCGTATGCCTTTGATGTGCGCCGCGAGGCCCGCGTACATGCGCTCATCAACGCCGCCAACCAGCCATCCATTCGCGTCGCCGAGCGCCTCGGCCTGCGCTACGCGCAGGACACCGCGCTGAATGGCAAGATGACCGGCCAATACGTGCGTGAGCGTGCCGAACCCTGATCACGGCGCAGCGGAACGGCACGCCCGGGCAAGCAGCGGAATCGCGACTGCCCAGGCGGTGCCAAGCCACGCGATGTAAATGAAAGGATCCACACCGAAGGCAACCGCCTCCCAGCCGTGTGCAGCGGCAAGGTAGGCCAGTGGGCCGCCGATAGCGCCGAGGAGGGCGCCAAGCCAAGGCACCTGCTCGACGAATTGAAGCGAGCGGCCGATCGTCGTGGAGAAGCAGCCCCACAACGCCAGAATCCATAGCGGCGCGCCGCCTGAAGGCCATGCAGGCGATGGCGTGGCGTAATGCCACCAGCCGAGCAGGGAAGGCACGCCATCAACGAACATGCCCAGCACAACGGCGACGATCAGCCGGCGCAGGTCATTCAGCCGCTCGGTGCCGAACGCGATCTGTATCGCGATGAACAACACCGCGGCAACGATGGCGGGGCCGATCGTTCCGCGAGCCGCACCGACCACCAGTGCGAACCACAAGGCCTGGTAGCCGACGAAGTTGAGCAGGCGCATCCACATGGCGGGTCCCTTTGCGTACATCTTAGGTAGATGTACGTAGGACGACGCCGGATGGATGCATGCTCGGCCGAATATCGTGACCGAAAGGGTCAGCGCAACTGATCCAGCGCCTCGGCGTAGGCCACATTGATTTCCGAGGCCCGACGTTCGGCCAGGTCGCGGAATTCCTTGCCCATATTCGCCACGCGGTCAGGGTGGTGCTCGCGGATCAGCCGACGGTAGGCATCGACGATCTGTTCGCGCGTGGCATCCGGCGCCACATTCAGCACTTCGAACCACGGCCGCTTAAGGGACGCCGGCGGGACGCGCGGCTCCGTGGCGCGCTCTTTCGAATCGACCATCATGGCCGCGGTGAACTTGTAGCCGATGAAGAGCGCCAACGCGATGACAACGATATCGGTGAGGCTCATGCGAGGGCGCCTTCAATCTGCAGGGAATACGCCTGGAGCTGCGCGTGCCGCTCGCCCTCCAGGTCTTCGAGGTCCATCTGGTTCTGGATGCGCGCCTGGATAGCACGGGTGAGTCGCGCTCGCTCGGGGGCATCCAGCAAAGCGTGCGCCACGGATACCAGGTCGAAGCGGTCGGCCGCCCGCATGCCCAGCTTGCGGACCACATTCATGGCGTAGGGCGCGCACAACAGCGCATCGGAGCTGATGCCGGTGGCATCCTTGCGGTTGAGCCCAAGGGTGCGGCGCACCTGCCATAGCCGCAGCACCGCGCAGGCAATCGCGACGTAAAGCGCCGCCATCCAGGCCAGCATCACCGGAATGGGGCTGTAAACGGCAGCAGGCATCAGCGCGAACAGCCAGGCGACGAGCAGCACGGGCCACGCGCAGGCGGAGGCGCCGGCCTGCCACGCGCGCAGGCCATGCAAGGGTGTAGCGGGCGAGGGTGCCTTCAATGACGTCCAGCGCAGCCGCAACACGCGGCGCGCCGGGGCGAGCAGGGCGGCCAGGAACACGTGGCGCCCCGCCAGCTGAAAGTCCGACCCCACAGAAAACGTCCAGCGCCCGCCACGCCCTTCGTGGAACACCACTTCATTGTGATAAAGCAGCAGCACGGCGTCGTAGACGTACATGACGACGACACCGGCCAGCAGCCACCACGCGTGCGGGAGCATCAGCGGGATCAGGCCTTGTTGCGGGTGAAGAGGCGTTTAATGAACGCGCCGACAGCCGCAAAGCCCACCAGCACCAGCTTCCAGCCGGCCGCCAGTGCACTGAGGATGACGGCGAAGAAGCCCTTCTTGGCGGCCACGGCGGCGGCGCCACCCACGATCAGGGCACCCAGGCCGTACTCGGCGACGCGGTCGCCCGACTGGAAGTCAGTGTAGGACTGGCCGGGATTGAAGGCGAAGCCGTGGATAGCGCCCTTGAAGTCACCAATGGCGGTATTGAGCTGCGCGGGGTCGGCTACAAGCACCACGCTCATCACGCCGCTGCGGCCCAGCAGGCGCGCGTTGTAATTCACCACGTCGTCGTGCGACTTGTCGTTACGCGCGACAAAGGCCCACGTCAGCGACTTGAACGTCGAGTCGTACTGCGGCTTGGACTGCCAGCCGGTCAGGGTCAGCGTATCCCAGCCATTCTTCCGGCGTTCCACGTTGCTTTCCTCGGTACCTTCCTTCACCGACTGCAGCAGGTCGTCGGCATCGAGCTTCTCGTCATCCTTCACGTAGCCCACGTCGTCGTAATCGAAGTAGGCCACCCAATCCATGTTTTCCGGCGCCAGGGTGTAGGTCTCGGCATCACCCGGCGGGTTGTGCATGATCAGGTCCAGGCGGCGGGTGCCGTCCGGGTTGAGGAACGCGTAGCCGGCCGGGACATCCAGCGTGGCATGGGAGCCGAGCTGCACCTTGGTCGGGCCGATCTGCCAGGGCAGGTCGTTGACGCCTTCGGCGTGGGCGGCGATGGCAAGCAGCGAGAGCGCGACCAGGGTCGCGAGGCGGCGGGCGAAATTCTGCATGGTGATCTTCCTGAGCGTGCGCGACAACGCGCGAATACGGCTCGCCAAAGGCGAGCCCCTTGTCCGTACGGGTGCCGCGATTCCCCCGATGCGGCTGCGAAAATTCTGAATGCATAGGGCCGGACCGTCAAGAATCGGGGTGCTTTGCGGCCTATGGCGCGCCGGGCGGCCCGGGATTAGGCTCTGGCTTCCCTACGTCGAAGGGCCCTGCGCCCGAAGGAAGGCGAGCCATGAAGTCCACGTTCCTAGCTGCGGCGCTTGCGGCTGCCGTGCTTTCCACTGCCGCCCTGGCAGCGGGTTCGCCATCCACCGATACGGCCATTGCCGCGGCGGTCGCCAACAGCCACCGGCCATCGAAGGACACCGATCAGGATGCCGTGCGCCATCCCGCCGAGCTGGTGGCCTTTTCCAAGGTGAAAGCCGGCGACACGGTCATGGACGTGTGGCCTGGCGCAGGGTACTGGAGCCGGCTGTTTTCGCCGGTAGTGGGCGCCAAGGGCAAGGTGTATGCGTACGTTCCCGCGGAGATCGCGGAGTTCAAGAGCAACCCGGTCGCCACGGCCAAGGCCATCGGTACCGAACCCGGTTACGGCAACGTCGAGGGCATTTCCGATCCGCTCGCGCAGCAGCCGCCGGCGGAGATGTTCAACAAGTTCGACGTCATCTGGACCTTCGAGAACTACCATGACCTGCACAACACTTTCATGAAGGGTGCGAGCGTCGATGGGTTCAACCAGGCCGTGTTCAAGCTGCTCAAGCCCGGCGGCTACTACGTGATCGTGGATCATGCGGCGGCAAAGGGGCAGGGCCTGGACCACACCGAAGACCTGCACCGGATTGATCCCGCGACGGTCAAGGCCGAAGTCGAGAAAGCCGGCTTCGTCCTGGACCAGGAATCGTCAGTGCTCGCCAATGCCTCCGACGACCATTCGCTGAAGATCTTTGATCCCGCGATCAAGGGCAAGACGGATCGCTTCATGCTTCGGTTCAAGAAGCCTGCCAACGCCAGATAATGCCCTGCCGGCGCAGGTTGCTGTGACAGGTTTCTTTGCCTTTTCGACCGGCTTGCTCTTACCATCACCCCCGGCATGCGCGCCGCCCATCGGGCAACGCGCGCATGTCCTAACAGGGGGAAGTCTTCCAGAGCAGTCACGGTGCTGACGCACGCTGCCGCTTACTCCCGCGTTCGCTCGTTGAATGGCACCAGGACTTATGGAGAGGTCAGAAGGTATGAAGATCAAATCGCTCGCCGCCGTGGCGACGCTCGCCGTGCTCGCCGCTTATGCACCGCTCTCGTTCAGCGCCCCTGCGGGCGGTTCGGATGAGAAGGTGGAAGTTATCGGCACGCCTGCACCGGATAGCAAGTTCACCAAGGTGCACGATGGCATGTACTCCAAGGAAGTGATCGACCTGATCGGCCCGCCGACCGACCAGAAAACCTTCCAGACCGGCAAAGCGTTCATCCCGTTCCATTTCGGTGGCGATAACTACCGCACCGAATTCCACTACAAGGGCGAAGGCGTGCTGACCTTCTCCGGCGGCGGTGTCGGCGCCGAAGGTTCGCTCAAGCTGATCAAGGTGGAAGTGGACCCCAAGGAAACGGGCTACATCCGCGATTGATGCAAGCCAGGGCTGCGACGTGCCGCTGGCAGGTCGCAGCCTTTCGGTTTAAACGATGGCGGATTACTTCGGCGTGAGGTGGAACAGGCCACCCGGCTGGGCATCCTGAAGCAGCCACAGCGAACCATCCGGCGCTTCCTCGATATCACGCACGCGCATGCCGACCGTCCAGCGCTGCGCCGCGGTGGCACCACCCTTGCCATCGAACGTGATCCGCGTGATACCCATGCTCACCAGCCCGCTGACCAGTGCGCTGCCTTTCCAGTGCGGGAACACGTTGCCCTTGTAGAACATGAGGTTGCCTGGCGCGATCACCGGCACCCAGTAAATTACCGGTTTGACGAGGTCCGGCCGTGTGTCGGGACTCGGGACGGGCACGCCGTCGTAGTTCATGCCGTATGAAACCAGCGGCCAGCCATAGTTCTTGCCCCGCTGGATCAGGTTCAGTTCGTCGCCACCGCGCGGGCCATGCTCCACTTCCCACAAACGGCCATCCGGACCAAACGCAAGACCGTAAGGCGTACGAACGCCAATCGCCCAGGTTTCCGCCGGCGCCAGGTTGGGGCCAGGGAACGTGTAGGTGCTGACCACCGGTGCCGTCTTTGCCGCCTCGGTATTCGCTGCCGGATCGATCAGCGGCACCGTGCGTGCGCCTTCCTTACCGGCCCAGGGGTTACCCGGCGCCGGCTTACCATCCAGCGTGAGGCGCAGGATCTTGCCTAGCGTCTGGTCCGGATCCTGTGCGGGCGTAAACCGCTGGCGATCGCCCACGGTGAGGAACAGATACTTGCCGTCGGGCGAGAAAGCGATCTGCGCGCCGGCCTGGCCGCCTTTGCCGGTGGGCAACTGGCGCCACAGCACTTCCAGGCCATCCAGCTTCGCCTGGGCGCCATCGAGCACCAACTTGGCCCGCGCCATGGCCAGGCCACCGCCGTAGTCACCGGGTGCGACATAGGTGAGGTATACGTTGTGGTCGGTGGCGTAATGGGGCGAGAGAAACACGCCCAGCATGCCGTTCTGGCCACCGAAGTCGACCGGCGGCACGCCTTGCACCTCGGTCTTTTCGCCCTGCTGGGTCACGAGCTGCAGGCGGCCTACCTTCTCGGTGACGAGCATGCGGCCATCGGGCAGGAACGCGACGCGCCAGGGGAGATCCAGGTCCGCTACCTTCGTCATGGTGAAGGGCAGGTCGGCATCAGCCTTCTGGTCGCCCGCATTGGTCTGTGCATGGGCGACGCTTGCGGTAACTAATGCAAGCAAAACCGCGGTTGCAAGCTTCTTCATTCGTTTATTTCCTTCAGACAGGACGGCGCGGGAGATCCTACTGCCCAGGATGCGTTCTGGGTGTGACGCTGGTGGCTGTTGCGTGTCCAGATATCACGTTGTCAATCCATGCCGCATATGCGCTGACGCGCACGTTGTAGACAATCAGGCCGTAACGGCCACCCGGCTTGAGTCGCCCATCAGGATATTTCTTCCAGGACGCAAGGCCGGCGAGCCGCTTCTCACCGTTGATGTCCAGGACCACCGGGCCGCCGCTATCGCCATTGCCGATCGTGCCCTCCAATGGCAGGGCAGCGGGCGGGGCACGGAAGGTATACGAAATCCAATGAGCATTGACGCCGCTCACCACGTTGAAAGCATGCCGCAGATCGGTGCGGTGTGGCGCGTCGGCGGCTTCGCCATCCATACCATTGCCCGTGGCGCCCCTTCCGATCATTTCTATGGTCTTCCCGCTCTCGTCCTCATCGCGATAAAGCGGCATGGGCTTCACGTCGCTTACGGGGGCTTCGAGCTGGATCAGGGCGATGTCATTCGTGTCGGCGAGAAACGCATAAATTTTCGAAGCATCGCCCGTGGCCATGGCCTCCTTGCCGAGCGCTTCTGGCGGCGTTTGGTAGCCGGGATACTTGATGACCGCAACGACTTTGCGTGCCTTGCCGTTGACGTTCACCTCGCTGATCGACGATTGCCATGAAACGGCATGGGCCGCCGTGACAACCCATCGCGGGGCGATGAGCACGCCATGCCCTTCGCCGGGCAAGTCCGCGAGTGCCGGCACAGCGTCGGCAGGAAGTCGGTAGTTCGCATCGTTGACATCGGCGCGAATGACCACCGCGCTGGCCGATGTCGATACGATAAGGAGGAGTAGGGCGCATCCCTTCATTGGCTAACATCCAGGTGAGTGGTGAATAAGGCTGCAGGCGGCCTCGTGGCGGGCGGATCGGAATCCGCTTCAAGAACGTAGCGGGAGCCTCTCGCCAACTGCAAGGGCCATTCGGCCCGTGCCGCGCCCTAGGTCCGACCTTCGGGTTCGGGTACATACAGTGTGCACAGCCCCGCAATCAACAGGCTGGCCCCGCCCAGGCCGAGTGCCCAGATCGGCTGGTTGTGGAAACACACGCGCAGCAGCAGGCCGAGCACGCTCGCGGCGAGCACCTGCGGGATCACGATGAAAAAATTGAAGATGCCCATGTAGACGCCCAGCTTTGCCGTCGGCAGGGTGTCAGATAGCAATGCATAGGGCAGCGACAGGATCGAGGCCCAGGCAAAGCCCACGCCCAGCATCGAGGCGAGCAGCCAGTGCGGATCGCGGATGACAAGGAATGACAGCAGACCCACGCCGCCAAGGCACAGGTTGATGACATGGCTGGTGCGCAGGCCCCAGCGGCGCACCATCAGCGGGATCACGACGGCGGCGAGCGCGCCGAAACCGTTATATGCGGCAAACAACACGCCCACCCAGTTGGCGCCCTCGTTATAAGCGAGCGAGCTGGTGTCATCGGTGGCGTAGATGGTGTGGGTGACGCCGGCAGTCGTATAGATCCACATCGCGAACAACGCGAACCACGAAAACAGCTGCACCCCAGCCAGGCGGCGCATCGAAATGGGCATGGCGAAGACATCGCCCATCACCTCGCGCAGCATGCCGTGGCTACGCGTGCGGCCAAGCCAGGTAAGCAGCAGGCCAAACACGAGCAGGCCGCCGGCGAGCAGGTAAACCTCTTTCTCCAGTTCAAAATGCCTGATCGCGACCAGCACAGCGGCGCCCATCAGCAACAACAGCAGGCCGGGGCGTCCGGCGCGTGAGACGTCGACGCGCGGCCCCTCCGGCACATTGTCAGCGAACGATTCCAATTGCGCGGGTGTGTATTCCCGCGTGGCCAGGATGGTCCACAGTACGGCACCAAAGAGCACCGCGCCGCCCACATAGAACGCGTATTTCACCGTATCGGGAATGCTCCCGGCCGGCGCGGCATTGGCGACACCGAACTGCGCCAGAACCCATGGCAGCATGGAGGCCACCACCGCCCCCGCGCCAATGAAGAAGCTCTGCATGGCAAAGCCCGCAGGCCGCTGCCGCATCGGCATCTGGTCGCCCACCAGCGCGCGGAAGGGTTCCATCGATACATTGATCGATGCATCCAGGATCCACAGCAAGCCGGCAGCCATCCATAAGGCGGGCGCATTCGGCATCCACAGCAATGCAAGCGAGGCGGCCACCGCCCCGGCAAGAAAGTACGGCCGGCGCCGGCCCAGGCGGTTCCAGGTGCGGTCGGAGTAGTGGCCGATGATCGGCTGCACGATCAAACCGGTCAGCGGCGCGGCGATCCACAGGGCAGGGATGTCCTCGAGGTTCGCGCCCAGGGTCTGGAAGATGCGGCTCACGTTCGAGTTCTGCAGGGCCAGGCCAAACTGCAGCCCCAGGAAGCCGAAGCACATGTTCCATATCTGCCAGAACGACAGTGCACGCTTCTCTATGCGTGACGCCGGCACCGGTACCGGCACGCGCTCGTGCCGCGGGGTCAATTCCGCGGGCACAGTGCCGGGCACGCGCAGCGGGCCTGCGCCTGGGTTGATCCGGGTCATCGATCCCTCCTCCAGCCACCGTTATGTCATGGCCGGGCCGATCCCGCATGCTGCGCGTGCAGCATCGTCGTGGTTTGTCGCGCTTGTAAAGCCACGGGCTGTGGCGGCATAGTCATTCAGCGGTGCAATGACAGCGGAGAATCCATGCGGGTACGTCTCGAAGATGTGGCGCGCGAAGCGGGTGTATCACCCAAGACAGTGTCGCGTGTGCTCAATGACGAGGCCAACGTCACCGATGCCACCCGCCAGCGCGTGCGCGCCGCCATGGAAGCCATGGACTACCGCCCGCACCCCTCGGCGCGCAGCCTGGCGGGCAACCGCTCGTTCGTCGTCGCGATGCTGTACGACAACAACGACAACCCGGCCTCGACCTACCTGGCCGAGATCCAGGACGGCGTGCTGGAGGCCTGCGACGCGCACCGCTACAGCATGATGGTGCGGCCGCTGCGCATGCGCGATAACGATTTCATTCGCCGGCTCGATGCCCTGATCTCCGACCACCACCCCGATGGTGTCGTGCTGACGCCGCCCATCACGGATTACGCGCCGCTGCTGAAGCGCCTGCGCGAGTGCAACGTGCCGTATGCCAGCGTATCGCCGGTGCGGCGCGGGAAAACCCTGGGCGTCATGATGGACGAGCAACGGGCGGCCCGCGCGATCGTCGAGCATCTGCTGGAACTGGGCCACACGCGCATCGCCCACGTGATCGGCATTGCCAATCATGGCGCCAGTCGCTGGCGGCTTGCTGGCTATCGCGAGGCGATGGCCGCGGCAGGACTGGAGGAGGATCCGACCCTCGTCGTGCAAGGGGCTTTCACCTTCGCCTCCGGCGTAGAGGCCGCGCGGCAGCTGTTTTCCTTACCCAAGCGGCCGACCGCGGTGTTCGCCGCCAATGACGACATGGCCACCGGTGTGATGTGGGCGGCCGGCGAGTACGGCCTGAAGGTGCCCCACGACGTCTCGGTCTGTGGTTTCGACGACACGCCGCTATCCCGGCAGTTGTGGCCCGCGCTCACCACCGTCCAGCAACCCAGCCGCGAGATGGGCAAGATCGCCGCCGAGCAGTTGCTGAGCGAATTACGTGGCCAGGGCACCGGCAAGCTGGTGCAGATCCCGTTCTCCCTGCAGATCCGCGGCTCCACGGCTGCTGCTTCCTGAGGTGATCCCGCCGCCCGTATCGGGCGGACGGCGATGCTGCATAGCAAATTGACAGCGCTGTCATTCCTGCCAGTATCCGCCACGGAAGCGTACCGCCGGTGCGCGCGCAGGGAGCCTGGTCGTGCCATTGCTGCAGCCGTTGAGCCTGTTTTCGCGAAGCATTTCCCTGGCGCTGTCAATGACCGGCGCACTTCTCCTGACCGTTCCGGCCGTTGCCGGCGATGCAGCCACCGTGCATCCCGAGCAGTGGCCCAAGGGCAGTTCGCCGCTACCGCCCGATCCCGCGATCGAATCCCGGGTTCACGCCTTGCTGGCGAAGATGTCGGTGGAGGAGAAGGTAGGCCAGATGATCCAGGCCGACATCAAATACGTGACGCCCGATGACGTACGCGAATACCGCCTCGGCTCCGTGCTCGCGGGCGGCAACTCCAAGCCACCCGGGCAGCCGTTCCCGGTCGCCACGCAATGGCAGGCGCTTTCCGATGCGTTCTACCGCGCATCCATGGATACCTCGCGCGGCGGGCAAGCCATCCCGGTGCTGTTTGGCATCGATGCCGTGCACGGCCACAACAACCTGGTTGGCAGCACGCTATTTCCGCAAAACGTCGGCCTGGGCGCCACCCGCGATCCGCAGTTGCTGCACGAGATCGGCGAAGTTACCGCGCAGGAACTGCGGGCCAGCGGCATCAGCTGGACCTTCGCGCCGACGCTTACGGTGCCGCAGGATGGGCGCTGGGGTCGCTCCTACGAGGGCTATTCACAGGACCCAGCGCTGGTCGCGCAATACGCGGCCGCTGTGATCGGCGGCCTGGAAGGCAAGCCTGGCACGCCGCAGTTCCTCGATGCCGGGCATGTCATTGCGACCGCCAAACACTTCCTTGGCGATGGCGGTACGCATGACGGTAAAGACCAGGGCGACGCCCGGATCAGCGAGGCGACGCTGCGCGACATCCATGGCGCCGGTTACCCGCCGGCGATCAAGGCCGGTGTGCAGGTGGTCATGGTCTCGTTCTCCAGCTGGAATGGCGTCAAGATGGCCGGCAACACGGGGCTCATCACCGGTGTGCTGAAAGAGCGCATGGGCTTCGATGGCATCGTGCTGGGCGACTGGAACGCGCATGGCCAAGTGCCCGGCTGCACCAACGAAAGCTGCGCCGCGGCGTACAACGCCGGCCTGGACATGCTCGAGGCGCCGGACTCCTGGAAGGGCCTGTACACGAACACGCTGGCCCAGGTGAAAGCGGGCGTGATCCCGATGAGCCGCGTCGATGATGCGGTGACCCGCATCCTGCGGGTCAAGCTGCGCCTGGGCATGTTCGAGGCGGGGTTGCCCTCGGCGAACGCGCTGGCAACGAAGTCCGCCGAGGTCGTTGGCAGTCCCGCGCACCGCGAAGTAGCCCGCCGCGCCGTGCGCGAATCGTTGGTGCTACTGAAGAACGCCAAGGGCGTGCTGCCGATCGATCCGCGCAAGCACATCCTGGTGGCCGGCGATGGCGCCGACAACATCTCCAAACAGAACGGTGGCTGGACCCTTACCTGGCAAGGCACCGGCCTGACCAACGCCAATTTCCCGGGCGCCACCTCGATCTGGGCAGGCCTGCGCAAGCAGATCGAAGCCGCCGGTGGCCGCGCCGAACTCGCGGTGGAAGGCGATTACAAACAGAAACCCGATGCCGCCATCGTGGTGTTCGGCGAGGACCCCTATGCCGAGTTCCAGGGCGATCTGCCGAACCTGGCTTACCGTCCCGGCAACGATCACGATCTCGAGCTGCTGCGCAAACTGCGCGCGCAGGGCATACCCGTGGTGGCCGTATTCCTCACCGGGCGGCCGCTGTGGATGAACCGCGAGATCAACGCCGCCGATGCCTTCGTGGTGGCGTGGTTGCCGGGCAGCGAAGGGGAGGGCATCGCGGACGTCCTGCTGCGCGGCCGTGACGGCAAGGTGGCTCACGATTTCCACGGCAAGCTGGCCTACGCGTGGCCGCGCAACGCGCTACAGGTGCCGGCCGCCATCGCGAAGGGTGACCATCCGCAGTTCCCCTATGGCTTCGGCCTGACCTATGCGGCGGGCGGTGTAACCGCCCCGTTACCCGAGGACCCGGGCCTGGTGTTGAGTTCTGCCCAGGCCGGCGTCTACTTCACCCGGGGCAAACCGGCCCAGGATTTCGTCGTACGCCTGACCGGTGCGAATGGCGCAGGCGCGACGATGGCCGCGGCACCTGCCGCGACGGCGGATGGCTCGCTGCGTGTCAGTGCACTCGACTACAAGGCTCAGGAAGATGCACGCAGCCTGAGCTGGAACGGCAAGGGCGAGGGCGAGGGCGCTGCCAGCGTCGCGCTTGTCGCGCCCGCACCGCTCGATGTCGACCGCGAAACCAACGGCGATGTCCTGCTGGTCACCACGCTGAAGGTGGATACGGTGTCGCCCGCGGATACGTCGAGCATCGGTATCGGCTGTGGCACCGGTTGCGATGGCTGGGTACCTGTCGGGCCACAGCTTTCCGCGTTGCCCAAGGGGCAGTGGTTGCGCGTGGGCATTCCGCTGAAGTGCTTCCGCGCTGCCGGCGCGAACATGAGCAAGGTGGACCGGCCCTTCGAGTGGTCCAGCCGTTCCGTCGGGCAGGTAGCCATCACCGATGTATCGCTGGGTACCGTCGCGGACCGCACCTTGACCTGCCCAGGGCATGGCGGCACGCCATGACGATGGGGGCGCCCGGCACGAGGGCAGGTAAGGACTGCATCGTGTGTTCCGGGCGCCCAGACGTCTATTTGCTTTGCACCAATATTCAACCGTCAAACGCCTCGTCACTTAGCACGAGGCCGCGCAACAGGGGTTTTTTAGTGCCTTGATGGCTTGCTGCCATGCGGCAAGCATTCATTGCGCAGGAGTTCTATTATCCAGCAATGACAGCGCTGTCATTTGGGAGTGAGGGCGCTCAGGGGAGTGGGGAAATCTTGTCTTGGCCGTCGCACACGACGGGCACACAGATCCGAACGATCGAGGGAGAGCCAGATGAAGCTGCGTCACAAGTTGATGTATGTCGCCATGTCACTCGCGTTTGCGCCGGGCACGCTGCTTGCAGCAGACCAGGATGCAACGGTGCAGAACCCGCCGTCGAAGAATCCAGAGGCCGCGGACAAGAAGGTACAGAACCTGGATGCCATTTCGGTGTCCGCGACCAAGCGCGATACGCCACTGCAGAAAACCCCGGTGGCCGTGACCGCCATCGCCGTGGACACGCTCGACCGCGAGCGCGTCATGACGGTGCAGGACCTGACCAAGCTGGTACCGGGCCTGCAAGGCACCTCGCAGGGCGACCATGGCGTGGTGACGCTCACCTTGCGCGGCATCGGTAACGACAGCGCCAAGACCGAGTACGCCGACCCCGAAGTCGCGACCTTCGTCGACGGCATCTACGCACCGCGCGCCGAGGCCGCATCAGGCCTGCTGCTGGATATGGATGGCGTGGAAGTGCTGCGTGGCCCGCAGGGCACGCTGTGGGGCCGCAATTCCACCGCCGGCGCCATCAGCTTCCAGACCGCCAAGCCGGAGATCGGCGGGGGCTTCTATGGCAACGCGCAGATTGGTGCGGGCAACTACCACCAGTTCGGCTCGCGCGCCGCGTTCAACCTGCCGATCAGCGATACGTTCGCCATGCGCGTCGCCGTGGTGCACGAGCAGCACGATGGCTACGTGGATTACCAGAAGCCGTCGGGCCAGCTGCCCAGCCTCGCCGACCAGCAGGCGGCCTATCTCGCGTCGCCGGCCTCCGGCGGCACGCTGACCAACTTCAAGCCGATCGACCCGGGCCAGTACGTGCAGGGCGGCGACAAGTACAACTCGCAGGACCAGTCCGCCGCACGCGTCAGCGCGCTGTGGCAGCCCAGCGATGCGTTCAAGTGGAACCTCTCCTACGAGTACTTCATCGATCGCGGCACGCCCAGCATGAGCCTGATGCAGCAGCCGCGTGATGGCCAGAAGTTCTGGTCCGCGCTGATCGACACGGCGCCGTACCTGCACCGCACCTCCAGCACGGTGCGCAGCCGCATGGACTGGAACATCAACGATGGCATGCAGCTCAGCTACATCGCGGGCTACAACCATTACTCCGGCCAGAGCGATTTCGACCAGGATGTCGGCGTCAGCGTGCCCACCAGCTTCACCACCAATGGCGTGTACCAGGACGACCGCACCAACAGTTCGAACTACACGAACTGGAGCCAGGAAATCAATCTGAAGTCCACCGGGCCGCAGACCGTGGACTGGATCCTCGGTGCGTACTACGGCTACGAAGACAACGATATCCGCTTCGATATCCCCATCATGAACGGCACGCGCTACGGCACGGTGAGCTGGCAGGGCTCCTTCATACAGCCGAAGGAAACCGTGGAGTCGTACGCGCTGTTCGGCCAGGCAACCTGGCACCTGAGCGACCATTGGCGCCTGACGGGCGGTGCGCGCTGGTCGCACGATGACAAGGAAAACAAGGGCGGCATCAACTGGGGCTGGGCCTACGATCCCACCGTGCCACAGGTTCCGATCTCGCCGGACGTCTACCCGAATCCGTCGAACGGCTTCAGCATCTCGCAGCAGAATACGGCCAAGTACACCAAGAGCAAGCCCACCTGGCTCGTGCGCCTGGATACGGACGTGAGCGAGAACGGCCTCGTCTACGCCAGCGTGTCCACCGGCTACAAGTCTGGCGGCACGCAGGATGCGGGCACGCTGTACAAGCCCGAATCGCTGACCAACTACGAAGTCGGCAGCAAGTTCGTGTTCCTCGATGGCCACATGACCTGGAACTCGGCCATCTACTACGAGAACTTCAAGAACTTCCAGCTTTCCGCGCCCATCGTCTACCCGGATGGTAACCACGGCCTGGGCTTCTCCAACGTGGGCGGCAGCACCAAGGTGTTCGGTATCGAGTCCGAGCTGGCGTACCAGCAGAAGGGCGATCGCTTCAACCTGATCTTCTCGGCCATCCCGAAGAAGGAGCTGGGCAAGCTGCAGTACGCCGGTTCCAACGATTACCAGGGCCTGCCCGCATGTCCGCCGGAATCGAACCTGGCCAACTGCGCGGACGTCACTGGCAACGACCTGCCGCATGCGCCGAACTTCTCGCTCACCGCTATCTACGAGCACGATTTCCAGCTCGGCAACGGTGGCCGGCTCACGCCACGCCTCAGTGCGCAGTACCAGAGCTCGCAGTGGTTGAGCTACTTCAACCTGGGCTCGGGTGACCGCCAGAAGGCGTACACGCGGGGTGACGTGGCGCTGCGCTACAGCGAGCCGGGCGACAAGTGGTGGGTCAACGGCTATGTGCAGAACGTCTCCAACGGGAAGATCCGCACCAGCGCGGGCCGCTTCCTGATGTCCGACGGCTCATTGCAGTACGTGTCGCAGTACCTCGCGCCGCGCACTTATGGTGTGCAAATCGGCGTGTGGCTCTGATCGAATGAGGGGCGGCCCCCATGAGGCACTGGCCGCCTGAGCTTTGCCGTTCTATCGGCCACGCTGGCAGAGCGTCGCCATCTCTCCCCGTGAATGGCGCTTTTTGCCGGGTGCGCGTGGGGCGGCCCGGCAGTTCTTTTCATAGTGGTAACGGTGAGGTCACGCCATGGCGCGTCTGAAGAAGATCCTGGTCGTGGGTGGTGGCACGGCCGGCTGGCTAGCGGCGTGTTACCTGGCCAAAGCCGTCAATGCGATCGATCCACTCAGCGTGCAGGTGCACCTGGTGGAATCGCCGGATATTGGCCTGCTCGGGGTAGGGGAGGCCACGTTTCCTACCATCCGCGGCACGCTGGCGGCCATCGGGCTGGATGAGCGCCGGTTCCTGGTCGGCGCCACGGCGACGTACAAACAAGGCATTCACTACCGGCACTGGGTGCGGCCGCCGGGCACGCCCGGGGCACCTCATTTCTTCCATCCGTTCAACGCGCCCAGCCAGCGGCCGGGTGGCCCGGAGCTGCTACCGTACTGGCTGCTGGGTGCCGCACCGAAGGGCATGCCGCTTGCCCAGGCCGTGTCGATGCAGACCACGCTGGTCGAGCACTCTCGTGCGCCCCGACGAGCCAAAGACCCGGATTACCAGGGCCCGCTGAACCACGCCTTCCACTTCGACGCCGCCTGCTTCGCCCGCGTGCTCGCCGAGCACGGCCAGGAAACACTCGGCGTGGTCAGGCATGTCGCGACAGTGGAGCGCACAGAGCTCGACGAGCACGGCGCCATCGCGCGCGTGGTCACGAAGGAAGAGGGCGACCTCACCGCCGATCTGTATATCGATTGCACCGGGCTGCGCGGCATGCTGATCGGCAACGTCATGCAGTCGCCGTTCCGCAGCCGGGCCGACGTGCTGTTCTCCGATCGCGCGGTGGCCATGCAGGTGCCGTACGAGACGCCAGATGCGTTCATCCCGTCGTACACCATCTCCACCGCCCAGGAGGCCGGCTGGATCTGGGATATCGGGCTGCAGAAACGGCGTGGTACCGGCTATGTGTATTCATCGCGGCATACCACCCAGGACCGTGCCGAGGAGGTATTCCGTCAGTACCTCGGCAAGGCTGGGCGCGACGCGAAAGCCCTGCACATCACGTTCGAAACGGGCTACCGCCCAGAGCACTGGCGCAAGAACTGCGTCGCTGTTGGCCTGGCCGGCGGCTTCGTCGAGCCGCTGGAATCGACCGGCATCGCGCTCATTGAACTGGCGACGTACCTGCTAACGCACCTTCTGCCGGGCGACACCGACGACTTCGAAGGCGCCGCAAGGCACTTCAACGAGATGATGGTGGCGCGCTACGACCGCATCATCGACTTCATCAAGATGCACTACTGCCTTAGCCAGCGCCGTGACTCTCAGTTCTGGATCGATAACTGCGATCCGGCCAGCATACCGCTAACGCTGCAGGACAAGTTGGCGAAGTGGAAGCGACGCCCGCCACACCGGCTGGATTTCGTCACCGACTTTGAGATGTTCATGACCTCCAGCTGGCAGTACGTGCTGTATGGGATGGAGTTCAAGACGGACATGGAGCCGATGCGTAGCGCTTATCCGCACGTGGAGGAGGCGCGGCGCGAATTTGCGATGATCCAGCAGGCGGCGGAGCGGGCACTGGATGATTTGCCGGATCATCGGGCGTTGGTGGAGAAGCTGTGCCGGGAATTCAAAGAGCGACCCCGTCCAAGCATGAATAGCAGAGACGCAGTCCCAGGCTGAGCGTGACGTCACATGCACACCTCGGGCAGGCGCATCTTTCCGTCGGGGTGGACCTCGTGCGTTTTCTTGCCGCGACGGCATAGAACCTTCGACCAATCGCGCCCCGGGTAGGGCGGCGCCAGAATAGGGCGCCTCCCCATTGAGTGCGATGCATGCGCACCGTATTGATGTGCCACGCCGACGATGCGTTCGACCGCGAGGGCCTTGCGGCCTGGCTGGCGTCGTTTTCCGATCTGGTGGGCCTTGTCCTGATCGAAGAGACCGGGGCGCAGAAGCGCGCACGGGTGCGCCGTGAGTTACAGCGGGTGGGGCCCCTGCGTTTCCTGGATGTGCTGGCCATGCGGTTCTACTACCGCTTTCGGGTTGCCGCTGCCGACCATGCCTGGATGGACGCCAGCCTGGCGGGGCTTCGAGCCCGCTTTGGCGAGGTGGCCCGGGTGCCGGAACTGCGCGTGGCCAGTGGCAACGCGCCGGAAGTGGCCGCCTTCCTGGCCAGCTGCAAGCCCGACGTGATGATTGCCCGGAGCAAGCAGCTCCTTTCGAAGCGGATCTACCGCATGCCCACGCGGGGCTGCCTGGTCATGCACCCCGGGATCTGCCCGGAGTACCGGAACGCCCACGGCTGCTTCTGGGCCCTGGCCGAACGCGACCTCGATAACGTGGGGCTTACGCTCCTGCGCATTGATGCCGGCGTCGACACCGGGCCGGTCTATGGCTATTTCACCTATGCCTTCGACGAAGCGAACGAATCCCATGTGCGGGTGCAATACCGCATGGTCCTGGAGAACCTGGACGCCCTGGCCCAGCGTATTCGGGACATCGGGGCGGGAACGGCCCGGCCGCTGGATGTGGCAGGGCGCCCAAGCGGTGTATGGGGCCAGCCCTGGTTGAGCCGTTACCTGCGCTGGAAACGTGCCGCCCTGAACAAGCAGCCCGCCGTGGCGCCGGCCAAATGAGCCTGGCGACGCTCATGTACCACGATGTAGTGGTTGCGGGCCGCTGGGACGATAGTGGCTTCCCCGGAAGCGCAGCGGCGCATTACAAGCTGGATACGGCGAACTTCATCGCCCACCTGGATGGCCTGCACGCCGCGGGCACGCGTTTCGCCGAACCGGGCGCCGTGGCCGGTGGCCAGTATGAAGGCTGCCTGCTGACCTACGACGACGGCGGTGCAAGTGCGCTTGCCGCTGGCCGGGCCATGCGGGAACGAGGCATACGCGGCTGCTTCTTCATCACCACGAGCCGCATCGGCACAGCCGGCTTCGTCACGGCCGACGACCTGCGCGTACTTCGCCAGGATGGTCACCTCATCGGTAGCCATTCACATACGCACCCCGCGAACATCTCCCAGCTCGATACGCACGCGCTGCATGACGAATGGCGGCGTAGTGTCGATACCCTCGAGCAAATCCTTGGTGAGCCGATCCAGGTCGCCTCGGTACCCGGAGGCTTCATGTCGCCGGCCGTGTTGCGCGCCGCAGAAGCCGCTGGCATCCGCACCTTGTTCACGTCGGAGCCCACCACGCGGGCAAGCCATAGTGACACGTGCGCAGTACTGGGCCGGTACGCACTGCTACGCGAATCCGCACCGGCGATGGCGATAGCACTCGCCAGTGGCAAAGGCGGTGCACGCCTGAAGCAATGGGCGGCGTGGAACATCAAGAAGCCGATAAAGCGCTGGGCGGGGCCCGTCTACCGATTTGCCCGCGCAAGGCTTTTGCACGAGCGCTTCTCATCGCAGCATGAATCCGCCGGGGCCTCAAGGGAATAGATTGGCTTAGTGGGCCCCAGGGCGAAGCGCTGCGCGTACGGTCGCCGCGGACAGGCACCCGTGCGCGTGATCACGGCAGCCAGGGCCGCTCGCTATCGCCAGGCGAACGCCGGCGGAAAATCATGTATATAGTCAACCATCTGGCCCTCGCCAGCGCCTCCCCATACGCCGGTTCCCCGACCTGGTGACTTTGTCAAAAGGAGCGACAACGCCATGAAGCGTAAAGCACAGCACTACGCCCTCGTTTCCTGCCTTGCCTGGGCTGCCTGCGCCGGCTACATGCCAGCGGCGGTAAAGGCCACGGACGCACAGCCGGGCACGCATGCAGGGACGCTGCAAGGTGCGGCCTACCGCATCGATATTCCCGAGCAGTGGAATGGCGACCTGGTCATGCTGATGCACGGTTACCAGCCCGTCGGCGCCCCGGTCAAAACGCCCATGGAGCCAGCGGATTCCACCTCCGTATTCCTGAAGGAAGGGTATGCGGTGGCGCAGAGCCAGTTCGCATCGCAAGGCTGGGCGGTCGGCGATGCCATCACCGATAACGAGCGTCTTCGCCAGTACTTCGAGACCACGTACGCGCGCCCGAAGCATACCTACGTCTATGGTTTCTCGCTTGGCGGCCTGGCCGTGGCGGCCACCATCGAGCGCTATCCCCATGCTTACACCGGGGCCATGATTACCTGCGGCCTGACCGTGTCGACGCCGGACTTCCTGGCACGCGGCGTCGTCGAGCCACTTGCCGCGTTCGATGCGTTGATTCCGGGCGTGATTCCCGATCTGGCGGCCGCAGCCTCGCCGCCAGCGATCTCGCCTGATGACATCGCCAAGGCGCTGCAGGCGCACCCGAAAGAGGCGGCCCTGCTCGAAAAGCGCTTCCAGGAAACGCCCGAGTCCCTGCCGCCGCTCTTCGGGCTCTACTACATGGCATTGCGAGAGCTGGAAGGGCGCGCCGGTGGCATGCCAGTCGACAATCGCAAGACGGCCTACAAGGGCTACGGCGAGGACGCCGAACTCAATCGACGGATCCACCGCTATGCCGGCACCCCCGCTGCCATGGACTACGCACAGCGCAACGTCACGTTGACCGGCCACGTGTCCATACCTGTGGTGATGCAATGGAACGCGTTCGACCCGACCATCCCGTCACGCTTCCACGGCGTGTACCCGGATCAAATAAACGCAACGGGTAACGGAAAATGGTTAACCGTCCTGCCGCCGAAGGGTGACAGCCACTGCGATTTCACGGACGCGGATACCGCGGCGGCGTTCCATGCGCTGGTAGGGAAGGCGAAGGCGCCGAATCGCTAGCGCCTTCGCATCGCCGACGGGTCGCGACCGCCTGGGGCAGGTCGCGACCTCGTGACTCACTTCCTGCCGATGCCGTTGGCCATGCGGGCCACCCAGCGGTACATGAAGATCACGATCAGCGCGAAGACGATGCCGCCGATCCACTGCGCTTTCTCGCCGAAATCCTCGCCCACGAGGGCAAGCGGCGCCTGCAGGTTGCTGAAACCGAGTTTGTCGGCGAACGCCACGATGGCGGCGATGACCACACCGATGATGCTCTCGCCGACGATCAGGCCCGACGCCAGCAGCACGCCCAGCTGTTTGGTGCTTTCCGGGCGTGCCGAGCGATCGGCGCGGCGATCGAAGTACCAGCCCACCACCGAACCCACGACCACCATCAACGTGCTCACGGTGGGCAGGTAGATGCCCAGGCCCACGGCCAGCGGGGGAATGCGCACACTCTTGGTCGTGCGCGCCAGGATCTCGTCGATAGCGATGATGACGATACCGATGCCCACGCCGATCTGGATCAGGCTCCAGTCGATATTTCCGGTGATGACACCCTGGGCCAGCGCGGAAATAAGGCCAGCCTGCGGCGCCGGCAAGGCATGCGCACCCGCACCCGCCACGCCGACGAAACCGTAGGCTTTGTTGATCAGGTCCAGCACCGGCGGAATCACTGCCGCACCCGCGACCACACCCACAACCAGCGCGACCTGCTGACGCCACGGCGTCGCGTCCACCAGCTGGCCCGTCTTCAGGTCCTGCAGGTTGTTGTTGGCGATGGCCGCCACGGTGAACACCACCGCGGTGATGAACAGCGCGAACGCCACCAGTGCCTTGCCTTCCTCTGGACCGACGTACGGCTTGACGAAAGCCACCAGCAACAACGCGGCAGCGATCACCACCAGGATGCCCACGCCCGAGAGCGGGCTGTTGGACGAGCCAATCAGGCCGGCCATGTAGCCGCACACAGTGGAGACGAAGAAGCCCATCAGCACCACGAAGGCGACGCCACCGATGGCCAGCACGCCAACGTGCGCACCCAGGCCCGCCGTATTGCCGAAGTAACCGAGCAACCAGGCGATCGGCACGAAGCAGGCCAGGGTGACCAGGCCAACGATACCGATCGGGATGTCACGCTCGGTGCGCGGCAGCGTGTGCGCAGCACCGGCCTTGCGCACCTTGGCGGCAGCCATGGCCGAGGTCAGGCCGGTGATCACTGGCTTCACCAGCTTGGCCAGGGTCCAGATGGCCGAGACGCCGATCGCGCCGGCGCCGATGAAGCGCACCTTGTGGCTCCAGGTCGCGTTGGCCAGATCGGACATCGGCTGGGACAGATCGCCGAGCATGGAGAAGTGCGGCACGCCCCAACCCCAGCCGATGATCGCGCCGACCAGCATGGCGATGCCCACCGACAGGCCGACCAGGTGGCCAATGGCGAACAGGGCGAAGGACAGGCTGAAGTCGAAGCCGCTTACCGCGCCCTTGTCATTGACACGGAAGTAGCGCACGAAGTCGCTGGCGAAGACCTGGGTGGCCACGACCACGGCGAACGCGGCCGATGCGATCGAGCCCCACAACACGGCGAGCAGGCCGGCGCGGCTTTCATCCACGCTGCTGGCATCGGCATTCTCGCCACTACCCACCTTCAACACCTCGGCACAAGCCAGGCCTTCGGGGTAGGGCAGGTCGGAATTGGTGACCAGGGCACGGCGCAGCGGGATGGAATACATCACACCCAGGACGCCGCCCAGCGCGCACACCGCGAAGGACATCCAGAACGGGAAATCCGCCCACCAGCCGATCATGATCATGCCGGGCAGCACGAAGATGATCGAGGACAAGGTGCCCGCCGCCGAAGCGATGGTCTGCACGATGTTGTTTTCCTGGATGGTGGAATCCTTGAACCCACGCAACAGGGCCATGGAAATCACCGCCGCGGGAATCGACGTGGCGAAGGTCAGGCCAGCCTTGAGGCCAAAGAACACATTGGCGGCGGTAAACACCACCGTGATGATCACGCCGAGGATGAGGCCGCGAACGGTCAGCTCTTTGCGGTTGTCGGTTGGGAGTGGATTGCCGCTCACGAAAGTCGTCCGGTCATGTGGTGGTCCCTTGTTGGCCGCCTTGGCAGGCGCGGTTATGGTCGGCCCGCCTCCGGTGGCGGGCCAGGGGGGGTAGGGTTGCCGGAATGAGCCGGAATCGCAATGGGCGGTAGGGCCTGAAGTCCGAGCCTCTATTGCCGCGCGCCTGGCTCCGTGATATTCACTGCCCCCAGGGAAAGTGAGTAAAAACAATGATGCGGGGGAGGGAGGGCGATGATGCATCCATGGCGACCTGCGGTTATCGCCTGCGTTATCGCCGTACTGGGGACAGGGACCACCCCCGCCGCACCTGCCAAGGATAAGGCCAGGCAAAACTACGCCATCGTGGTTCACGCGGACTCGGCGCAGTCGCTGGCCGACGAGAAGGAAGTCCGCGACGCCGTCATGGCGATGCGCGACGGGAAGGTTCAGGAGGCCATCGACGGCCCGCTGACCGATGTCGTCAACCGCTATGAAAAGGCGTACGGCAAGAGCAAGGACGCCGTTTTCTCGGCGCGGACCCCCGGGCAGGGCGCGATGTATATGACCTTTGAAGCCGTGAAATACATGGGCGGCGCAGGCAACGGGTCGGCCAAAGCCATTGACGTCGGCCCTGCATGGGCCAAGGCCTACTGGGCAAGAGGCTACGGCTATAGCGAGTTGAAGCGGTTTCCGGAAGCGGAGGCCGAGCTGGCGAAGGCCATCGCGTTATCCCCACAGGATGCGCAATTCGTCAATGAGCTGGCGTACGTCTACCAGATGGAGCATCGCTTCGCTGATTCGCTCGCGCTTTTCCAGAAAGTCCCCGAGTTCGTGAACACCATGGACGACTGGGACGAAGCCACGAAGACGGATTTCCGCTGCACAGCCCTCCGTGGCCAGGGCTACGACCTTGTTGAGCTCAAGCGCCTTGACGAGGCAGAGGCTGCCTACAAGGCCTGTCTTGCGCTGACGCCTGATGAGCCGAAGTCGCTGGGTGAGCTTGAGTACATCAAGGGTTTACGCGCCAAGGGTGGCTAAGGCGCCCGCCCTTCGTAGCGGCGTCAAAGTGACACCGCTACGGAAGGCTCTCTACCCGGAGCTCAGTACTGATACTGCAACGTCACGCCAATCGTACGCGGCTGGTTAAGCGCCACGCGCCGCGTCGTGGGCAGGTCCGCCGAGATGGCCACCGGCAGGTCGGTCTCGCCGCGCTTGTCGAACAGATTTGTGGCGTAAAGCGAGATATCGAAACCGTTGCGGCCTTCCATGCCGAAGCGGACGTTGGTTGTGGCGAAGCCCTTGCGGCGATAGAACGGGCTTTCCCGGTCGTAGAGGAAGTTCGAGTCGCCCACGTAGCTGAAGTCGGCGCGCATGAAGCCGTCGTACTCGGCGTTAACCCGGTGGCGGTACTCCGCGCCAAGCGAACTGGTGAAGCGCGGCACGTTGACCAGGCGGTCGCCGTCTTTCGCCGAGGTGCCGGGCACGTCGTTCTTCAGGTGCGCATCGTTGTAGCTGAAGCCGGCACTCACGGTCACCGAGTTAACGGGCAGGAACTTCAGCTCCAACTCCGCGCCTTGGCTCACGGCATCACCGAAGTTGGCCGTGATGTTGTAGCCACAGCCCAGCACGATCTGCTGCTGCACGTGCTTCCAGTCGATGTGGTACACGGATGCGTCGACAAGAAGGCGCCGATCAAGCAGGGAGCTCTTGAAGCCCAGCTCGTAGTTCCACAGGGTATCCGGGTTGTACTTGTTCAACTGCGACTGACTCAGGCCCAGCCCATCGACCTCTGAGCCGCACAGCGCCGCCGGTGCCGGATTGTTCGGGCCGCCCGGGCGGTAGCCCTCGGACGCCGTGGCGTACACCATGTTGTCTGGGCTGATCTGGTACTGCAGCGTGAACTTGGGCGTGCTGCCGTAATCCTTCGAGCTGCTGTGCACGGTGCTCGGGCCACCATTAAGCAAGCCATCACCGCTCTGCGAGAAGCCTTGCTTGACCTCGAACGCACGGATGCCGGCGCTGGCTTTCAGCTTATCGGTGATGTTCCAGGACAACTCACCGAAGACGGCATATTCGTGCAGGGTCGCATTGCGAGCCCCCGCGTAGATCGTCGAATAGTCCGGGAACGGAGTATTGAAGGCCTGGTTGAAGCCGTCGGGATAGGGGATGGAAGACGATAGCGGCGCACGCACATCGTGGTAGAACCCGCCAAGGATCGCCTGCACCGGCCCATCGAACTTGCTGGTGGCGCGCACCTCCTCGGTGAACTCCTTGTTCTTGTAGCTGCCGTACATGGTCGTCGGGTAGACGCTCGGAAGCCCGAAGAAGTAGTTGATGACCTTGGAGCTATCGTCGCGGATGTTCACATCGCGGGTGAAGTACGAGGATGACGACATCAGTTCGAACGCATCGAACTGCTTGTGAATCGCCAGGTTCGAGATCGTCGATTTCTGCACGTTCGCTTCGTTGACGTCGCGGACCTGGTACGGATCGCTCAGCGTCGCCGGGATCTTGTCGTAGGTGAACGGCGAACCCAGCCTCGAGTACTGGTAGATGACGCTCGGCGTGATCGTGAGCGTATCGTCCGGCTTGATCAGCAGCGCCGCACGCGCACCATACGTTTTGAACGTATTGACGTTGTCCTTTTTCTTGCTGTCCGGGTCCGCCTCGAGGTAGTTGGTCGGCGAGATCCGGTAGCGGTCGATATAGCCGTCGTCATCGCGATAATAGGCGGAGACGCGCAGGGCGACCTTGTCCTTGAGCAGCGGTACGTTTAGCACGCCATTGACGTTGGCGTTCGGGCCGCCGTGGTATGTGCCGGAGACATCGGTCTTGATGCGGGCTTCGACGAAGTCGAGATCGGGCTGGTTGGTCACGTACTTGACCGTGCCACCCATGGAGCTGGAGCCGTAGATCGTGCCCTGCGGGCCGCGGAGCACCTCAACGCGCTCGATATCGAACACCGATGGGTCGATCACGCCGCGCGTCGAAAGCAGCGCGGCGTTGCTGGAAGCAGCGATGGGCACATCATCCAGATAGTAGCCGACGGTCGCCGCAGAGCCGGCGCTGGATGAAATGCCGCGAATGATCAGGTTATTCGAGCCCGGGCCTGACGATACGACCGTGAGAGCGGGCGCGATGCGAGCCAGGTCGGTCAGGCTGGTGACGCCCTGGCGCTCGAGCTGCTCACCGGTCAGCGCGGTCATGCTGATCGGCACCTTCTGGATATCCTGCTCGCGCTTGGCGGCAGTCACCGTGATGCCCTCCAGGGTCTGCGGCGTATCGGACGCCTGCGCCTTCTTCTTGTCGTTAGCGGGCGTGTTCGCATCCTGCGCATGGGCTGCGGCCGAGGCAAAAGCCACGGACAGCAGGGCAGAATAGAGCAGGGTGCGCTTCAAATCGTGGTTCATGTAACTCCCCCGGGAGTTGGTTGTGCCCTAGGTCCCCTGGCACGGAATGAATAGCCATCCAGACGGCTATTGCTGCGGCGCACGATGGCTTGTTTCGATCAGATCAAAAAGTTTTGATGACGTCAAGCTTTTACGATAGGATCGAGTGGCAGTCACAGTTAGCCTTCTAAACGGTCCAACCGATGGGGTGCCATGAAAACCATGTCCGTTCTTTTCTGCGCCGCGAGCGCAGTGGCGATGGTCGCCAGCGTGTCGGCTGAAACCCCGGCCGTTCCGACCGCCCAGGCCATCAAGCAGACGCTGGATGCCAGTGCCGCCGCCTGGTCCGCGGGCGACCTGAAAACCTTCATGGAGTGCTATGAGCACTCGCCCAGCACCCGTTACGTCAGCGCGAGCGGCACCGTGGTGGGCTACGAAGCGATCGAGACCATGTATGCGACGCGCTTCAAGAAGCCGGGTGCCAGCTTCGGCAAGCTGACGCTGGAACTGATCGACGTCAAAGACCTTGGCTCGCAGTACGCGTTCGTGGTCGGCCGCTATCACCTCAAGCCGGATACCGGCGCCGAGGTTTCCGGACTCACCACGCTGCTGTTCCACAAGGTAGGCGGCCGCTGGCTGATCAGCAGCGACCATAGCTCCTGAGCATGGCCGGCGTACAGGGGTCGCCGGGGCATGCTGCGGGTTTAAGCATCGGTTCGGCCATTCGTGACCGACGCCGCGGGCTTGGCCTGACCCTGCAAGCCCTGGCCACCAGCTCGGGGCTTTCCATTCCGTTCCTCTCGCAGGTCGAGAGGAACCTCGCCCATCCGTCACTGCTATCGCTCGAGGCCATCGCCCGGGCGCTGGATGTCGACGTGGATTACTTTGTCGGGGTGCCTACGCCCGGGCAGATCGTTCGCCGGGCTGGCGAGCACGAGCGGATCGACCTGGAATCACCGGTGATCTATGAGCGGCTCAGCGGACGGCATGCCGAACGCAAGATGGAGGCGCTCCGCCTCATTGTCCCGCCCGGCCTCGTGGCACCCACCATCCATAGGGAAGGGGAGGGTTTCTGGTACATCCTGAGCGGGACGCTGGAAATGACGGTGGGGCGGAAGAAGCTGGTGCTCAAGGCAGGCGACAGCGCGCATTTCGACCAGCGGCATCCCTACAGCATGCGTAATGCGGGCAAGAACGAGGTGCGCATGATCTGGGTGGGGACGCCAGCGATATTCAAGGACTAGGCCGCCGTTAACTGTGCAGGAAAGGTCACGTCAGACCGAGCTTTTCGCAGACGTAGAACGTGGCAAACAGAAGGCCCGCGGCCAGCGGCACGAAGATCACGATCACCAGCCCGGCCATGCGCATGACCGCACGCCTCTCAGCCACCCGGCCCAGCTTGCCCTGGTCGTAGTGCCACTTGATGGCAAAGAACATGCCGGTCCCGAAGACCAGAGCCTTGAAGGTAATAAAGACTATAGGGACCCAATCCATCGTTTCGGTTTCCAGGCTATGGCTTGTCGCTCTGGAAGCGATGCTAGCCAGAAACAATATCCATACATCGGGACAAATTGTCCCAGCCTGCGGGCCCTGTACGTAATGCGATAGCGGTTCGACTTGCGCCCGGCCTCGCCGGTGCTCCGCCGAAAGTAATGGCGATTTCCGCAAGAAGTTGTGGCAATCTCAGCCGGCATTGCGCCTGGAAGGAAGGATCGGGCGCTGGACAGTGATGTCGGGCCAGGGGGAACACATGAGCGCATCGTACGGTGTCCGCAGGCGTGAGCTTGCGTTGGCTATTTGCGTCGGGCTGGCAGCTGGCCTTTCAGGCTGCGGTGGGGGTGGAGGAGGGGGTGGCGGCACCAGGTCGTCTTCTTCCGGGACCACGGTCCAACCCACGACGCCGCCAGCCGCCGTCGTTCCGTCCAATGCGCAGCTTTCCGGCACGGGAGCCGTTGCCGCACATTCGGCAGGCGCCACCGGCAAGGGGGTTGTAATCGGCATCGCCGATACGGGCGTCGATGGCGCCAACCCCTCGCTGTCAGGCAAGGTCGCGGCCTTCACCGATGGCTCGGCGCAGGTGCTCGACGGCACCCAGGATGTCGTCGGCCGGGGGACCGCGATGGCAGCCATCGCGGCAGGCCGTACGGTGGGCCAGTTCGGCGGCGGCGTGGCCCCGGATGCAACGATCGCATCGGTGCGCATCCTGCCGGATACCACGCCGAAGGATGAAACCTACCCCACGAATAACGCAGCGGCTCGCCCGACGCCGATCGCTCCCAGTGCGTTTGCCACGGCGAATGACCTCCTGGCGGCCCACGCCAGGATCATTGTCTGGGGTGCGACGGATGCCATGATCGACCCACAGGCCTATTCATTCCAGGCCTACCAGAATGCCTTTCAGGGCGGCGCTCGGGACAGCGTGCTCTTTGTCATGGGCGCCGGCAGCAATGCCATGTCCACGCCCAGCTCACTGGCAAACCTGCCCACCACCCCGCCGGGAGCGACGTTTCAGGACCGCTGGCTGGTCGTCGCCGCGCTCGATGGCCCCAACAACGACAAGCTCGCGCCCTACGCGAATCAATGCATCGACTATTACTGCATTTCCGCGCCCGGCCACGTGCAAACCCTGGCGAAGGGATCCACGGCGGCCGCACCTGTCTACGAGGATCATGTCGGAACGTCTTACGCCGCCGCGCAGGTGGCGGGCGCCGCCGCCGTTCTGTCAGCCGTCTACCCAACGCTTGGCCCAACGGCACTGCGTAACATCCTTCTTAGTACGGCCGATAACCTCGGGCAGGGCGTGCCGGGGCGCCTCAATGTGGGCAGGGCACTGGGTGGCCCCATGCACCTTGGCGGTGACGTTTCGGTCGCCGGTACGCAGGTCACGTTCACGAACGACTTTCTGGATGGAGGGCTCGTCGCCAAGGGCCCCGGAACACTCACCATGGCTGGGAAGTCGACGGGCTCCATGACCGCGCAGTCCGGCGCCCACGTCGAGCTTATGCAGGGGTCTGGGCCCCTGTATGTCCAAGAGGCCTCCAGCATCACGGTGCACGGTGATGTCGACGGTGGCCCCCATGCCCCTGGCGCCCTGAACCAAGTGGTGGGCGTCTCAGGAAGGCTCGACCTGACCCCGAATACCGCAGGCACGCACATCCGCAATGGCAACCTGGTATTCGACCTGCGTGACGTATCGACGCTCGAGACGCTGATCGGCGCACCGATCACGGTCGACGGTTCCGCCACGCTACACGGCACGATCTCGTTCAAGGGCGCTGTGCCGGGTTATGTCAACACGAGCCACCAGACGGTGATCTCCGCGGCGTCGGTCACGGGCGCGTTCGCGGCCACGAAGCTCGCCGGAGGCATGTTCCTCGACACCTCGCTGCAGTACTCTGCCAATGAAGTTTGGATCGACACGACGCGCCTCAGCGTCCAGGCGGTCGCTGCGGGAACACCACACATTGCGCAGTCCGCTGCTGCACTGAACGCGGCCGGCCGGATCGACGCGGCGATGGATAGCCTTGCTGCGAGCGGCGCCGTGTCGCCCAACGTGGGAACGCTTCTCGCCGCTGGCAGTCTTCAGCAAGCCGCTGACGAAGGGGCGGCACGCCGCTCGCTGGCGTCGCTTTCCGGCCAGCTTTACGCTGCAGGAACGGCGGTCACCCTGGCGAACATCGACGCAGGCAACCAGGCGCTGGCACGCCACATCACCGACGACAACCGCGTCGGTGCATGGGTCACCGCCCTGGGCACGCAGGATACGATGGCGCGAAGCGGGTTCGATGGCGTGTCCGCGCAGATGAGCGGGAACATGGTGGGCCACGACCTTGCGCTGGGTAACCAGGGCTTCGCTGGCGTGGCTTTCGCCCGCATGGTCGGCAACGCGCGACTCGCTGGCAACTTCGATAACCAACGAAGCCGCTCTTCCGAAAGCATGCTTTACGGTGGCATTCGCAGCAGCGGTTGGTACGGCGTCGGTCGTGTTGCGCTGGGCAACTTCCGCGGCGATGTGCGGCGTCTGCTGCGCTTCGGCGACACCGCGAGCTTCGCGGGTGGCGATGCCGATGGCCATTACCTCGCCGGGTACGGCGAACTCGGCCTGCGCACGCATGCCGGCGCATTCGATGTAACGCCCTTCGTGAGCATGCAGTACGCACGCATCCATCGCGACGGCTTCCAGGAGGCGGAAGCCACGGGATTCGGACTGGCAACGCGCGGGCAGGGCATGTCGCGCTGGCAAGGCGGCCTGGGCATGCGTGCCGGCTCCACATGGGGTCTCATGGGTGGCACGTTGCACCTGGACGGTACGCTGGCGTGGCAACAGGCATTTGCCACCCGTGGCGATGGACTGTCCGCGCGTTACGCCGCGTTCTCGACCTGGGCACCGGTGGAGGGTATTGGGCTTTCGCAGAGGGCGGCTACGCTGGGCGTGAATGCGGCGCTGGAGATGGGTATGCGTACGCAGCTGGCGCTGGGTGTTGATCAGCGGTTTGCTAGTCGGGATCGGTCGCGGTCGGTGATGGGGAGTTTTAGGGTGGTTTGGTAGGGCTTTCGGGGTGCCGCTAACGAGGTCGATGATTAGTAAATGTTATCGAGGAAGTTCGGTGTGGGAGTCGGTGAATTCCAGCAGTATGCGCCATCGATTAATCTGCTGGAATGGAAAAATACGTCAAAAGAGCCGCCTAATAATCAGTGAGGTAGCAAGCGATGACTGCAGCGGAGACCTCGTTGATGGCAGTTGCATATGGGCTTGTTTACTATGCCCTTGCCCGCGGAAGCATTTCGCGAATCATGGACACCGACCCTGAGCTTCGAAATCGATGGCAGCGCCCATCATTCGGCGGAGACGCAAAGAATTCACTCGCCATTCTCTGGATCATGTTCAACATGAATTTGCCAAAGGACAGCTATCCGGCGTCTCTTTGGTGGCGGATATGGTCCGCAAGGGTGATGCTTTGGTTGTGGCCCCTCGTAATGTTCTTGGCACTTTATTTCGGCCGCGGCTGAGCTCCACAACTTTTTCGCATGGCTCACGAACTGCAGCTTGGTCGGCGGGCCCGAAATACTGAGCGAGCAACGGTCAACAATTCAATCCAGTGCGGGAGTCCGGGATACCGTTGCAGCGCGGACGATGCGCGGACC
This sequence comes from Luteibacter sp. 621, assembly GCF_050435445.1. Taxonomy (NCBI): domain Bacteria; kingdom Pseudomonadati; phylum Pseudomonadota; class Gammaproteobacteria; order Lysobacterales; family Rhodanobacteraceae; genus Luteibacter; species Luteibacter sp. 621. The sequence continues at coordinate 86,074 of NZ_JBNDKI010000009.1, forward strand.
AGTGTGCGCTGAGAGGAAAGTTCTGACGGTGCCAGGGTCAGCCTTGTGCGTCGTCAAATTCGTTAGGCACAACGCTTGATCGTGCGAGTTAGCAGAGGGGGCAGGGAACGTCATGAGGCGCGACGCAACGATGTATCTGCGACTGATCAAGACATCCGAAGGTGGGAGGCAAGCGCCGATTCCGCGAGGCACCTTCCAGGGGATGATTACGTTCGACGGCATCCACGGGCACGATTTCAGTGCGGTGTTCCACAAGGCCCTTCAGCCTGGGGAGTCGTTGGAGCTGGACGTCTCGTTTCTCAGCCCCGACCTCGTCGCGGGGAAGATCGGCCTTCGAGCCTCATTTGTCCTCTTGGATGGCCAACCCATCGGGCATGGCCACGTTCTGGCGTATTTCATCGAGAACGCGAAGGCTGCGTGCAGCCGCATAGTGCATGGCAGCTGCGCAGCACCTGCCCCTTGCCACCAGCGATCTGCGGCGGACTCAATGGACGCGCCTCGAAAATCGGGGCGGTGATCAGGGGATCTAGCGCAGACGAGACTTCGGGAACGAATGTCTCCGGGCGAACAGGAGCGACTGCTCAAAAACGTTGATGGGTAGCACCAAGGAGTCCGATTGGTCGTCTTACCGAACACTGACTTGCTGGCCTGCCGGTTGGCGGATGCCCAGGACCATGCCGCGAACTGGACGGCATTCCTGTCCACGCTAGCGTCCAGCACAGTGCTGACTCTGCTACGGCGCGCGCCGGGGGAGGGTGATGCGGCGCCCTGGCGCAACCTCGTGCAATGGCGGCAACAGGACACGGGTCAGAACGTCGCTCTGGTGTTCACCAGTCCCGACCAGTTTCCGCACGCCCTACCGCCGCCCGCCGTTTTGGTGCGCGTTCCGATGCGGGAGCTGCTGAGCATTGCCGACCACCCACCGTTAGTCATCAACCCGCTCTCCGCGCGCCCTGGTTGCTCACCCCCGAGCAGTGCGACGGTATGCGTGCCGTGCTCGCAGGGCAGGGGCTCGGTACCGAACAGCCGAGGCCCGAGGCCCCTTGGGCGTTTCGCATCCCACCGGAGGAGGCCTACCCGATCGCCGAGGCGTTGGCCCGGTGGTTCATCGATAACGGCCGCGTAGATATGGCCTTCCTTTACACGGTGGAACGGGGTTACGGACGTACGGGCGAGACCCTCGTCCTTGGCCTAAACGAACGGGCCGATCCGGACCTCGCTTGGCACTTGACCGCCACGGCGCGGGATGCCGGCGCCGAAGACTCATTTCTGATTCGATTCCTGCCCGACGAACCGACCCACCGGGCCGCCATCAAGGGCATGAAACTCACCCCGTTCTACAAGAGCCCACAAGGACGCTCGCAGCCATAGCGGATCGACGGACCCAACGAGATCGAAGGTGACGTAATTCACTCTTGGACCACGACCGAGTACAGGTCGAGCGCTCGGCATGGCGCCCGCCGCACGGTACCTACCGATCAAGGACTACATGCTGCCGGCCCGGGGGGCACGTACAGATCGTGATGCGCCTAGCGGAGACGCGAGGACAATGGGAGCCGTTCTTGCACCTAATGTGTGAGATCAGTCTCGACTGAGCCTCGCGAATCGGCTGAGGCCGCTTGAGGGCCACAGACTATCGATCAACGTATCGCAGGCTCTCACAGCATGCCCCCCGGTCGGCGAAGCCAAACAGGAGCAGGGCAGGGCCGCGGACGTTCCAAAGACGGTCGTCGCACGACTGATAAGCATTTCTGCGGCCGGCGGGTCAGCGCGGCCTGTTATCACTACATTTTCCGAGGCGGCGCGGCGACAAACCGCAGGCCCTGTTCAACTAACGTACATTGGGCGCTTCAGACACCCCCAGTTCAATCGCGCAATCCGCAAATGGTGGCCCGCCCGTCAAAGTCATGGCATCCACGCAATTTCCTCGATAGATAGAGGACTGTGGTCGTCGGTTGTAATCTCGACCGCACCCGACCCATCGGCGCGCGCCACCATGATGGTCCACGGTAGAAAGTATGGATTTCGGGCGCTCGCGGCGACAGGCCCTCCGGTGCGAGGTACGCGATACGCGATCATTTTGCCGTCGGGAGACCATGCAGGATTCTTGCCTTGGGCAACGGAGCGATAGTTCGTTCCAGACGAAGATATCGTTGCGATGCCTAGAGCGCTCTGAAACGCTATCAGACTTCCATCGGGGGACCAGGCGGGGTGGTCGGACGTATGCCAGCGGCTCACCTCGAAGCCTGCTTTGACGATCGCCTTTTTCTGCCCGCGGCTCAGGTTCTCTCCTTCGACGTTCGTAAGCTGTGTCGCCGAAAGCGTCGACACGTTCGCTAAAAAAATCTCGTGCAAGTTGCAAGCAGTGAGGTTCCCCGGTATCGGCGCAACGAATGCGACGGTTTTGCCGTCAGGCGACCACGCAGGCGTGAAGCCGCTACACGCCGCAACTGATTCCACACATCGCTCAGCGGCACTCCCATTGACTGGCACAATACACAGACGGCCCCGCGACGATACTCCAGCCACTTGGCGTTCGTCGGGCGAAAAGACGACTTGGGTGTCCAGACGCCATCGTGTCGTGTCAGATCCACTTGGGGCATCCCAGTCAAGCGCGCCGAATACATGCGACGATGACGCGAGGAGGGCGCGTCTAGTTTGGTACGTGGCGGCCCGCGTCTCAACAAAATACGAACCGCGCTCACCGCCAGATAGGACATTGAGGCCCAGCCTGTCGTTGGACGGATAACCAACCAATCCTGACACGTACCGGAAGCTCGTCACGTCCGCCGGCGCACCGCTGCCGTTCGCAGGTAGCACGTATAGGCGCCGGTCGAGGGGCTGTCCCGCAGGAGCCGAACTCTGAGCGTTAACCGCAAGGACGAAAAGCCGGCCGCTCAGGTTTGATCGATCCACCGAATTGATTGCGGAGAAACTCGTCGGTGATGCCACAAGCCCTATCCACAGAATGATCGTTGACGCAAGCGTTGGCCGATACATATTACTTCACCGAGAAGTCTAAGTAGCTCAGGTGGTAGTTGTTAGAGGAAAGCGGCGAGAGGCCATAACTGGCTTTATCGTTGATCGGCGGGAGTTGTGCATCGTAGAAATACGTGAATGTCGTCGCAGGTCCCTGGTCCTTGATCAAGCGACCTGGGTTGTCATACCGATAGCTGACCGTAGGCGGGGACGCCGACATGCCTCTGCTCCCTGGGGCTGGTCGACTTACTGTTCTGTTCGTGGAGGCTCGATCCAGTGACTGCTACTCAGAGGCGATGCCGGACGGCGGCGTCGAACCTAAAGCGACCAGGCATCATAGGAGAGCAGGGCTAATCAACACTTGAAGCGCCGTGTACGGATTTACAACCCAATCGTGCCGGCCTGCTGGCCAGCACCTGCAATTCAGTTCAAAGTCTCACCCCGGTACCGACAGACATTTACATTCCGCCAGCGTGCCGATCCTGCCACAGTAATCTGCGCTGGAGTCGTGGATGTCCGTTTTTGAATAGTGATCTGTGTAGCTGTCGTCGGCCAGGACCACTGACGTGATCCGTCGGCTTTGGTAGGTCACTGATTTATCTAGCCGAACGAAAACAGCCTTGGTCATTTTTCTTGGCGTCGTTTGAAGTTGACGCCCGGGTTAATGACCAACTAGTTTTTAACGACAACGATAGTGACCACAACCGGCTCGTTCGGACAGGGTTATTGGCGATCCTCCAGTCTCCGCCGAGCTCAATCCAAGACGTCCGCTTCGGCGAGCCGCCGTTGCAAAACCGACGTCGTCACCAGCCGGACATGTCGAGTATCGACGCCTCGCACTTGCGTGTAATCGGTAGCGCTTTTCGTCATTCAGGGGCGTTTATGCGTCAGTTTGACGGCTGATGCCGGAATCAGCCGCTAGCACGTGACATCGGTAGCGCACGTACATCGGGGAATGTGACGATCGCCAAGTACTACGTCCAGATCGGTTGTGGTGCCTGTGAAGCCGGTGCAAGATTAGGCCTGCGATAGCGATCTCAGGGTCTCGGATGGCACTTCAAGACAACGACATAGACCGCGAAATAGCCCGACGCGTAATGGCTGAGTGTTCGGCTCGCCTGCAACACGAGCTTCGTCTGGAAAGGTCCAGGCAAATATCGAACGAACATCGCATTAACGGGCTTCAGCTTGCTAACGAGCAACTCCGAGCCGAGCGAAGGTCTGTTGTGAATGGCGATAAGGTGGCCGTGGCGAAGGCGCTCTACTTCTATGCGCTCCTCCTCAAGCAGATTCACCATACCCATTCCGCCCCAGAAATAATCATCGATGAGAGGCATGAGCAGCGTAGTGATGAGTCACCGAGATGACATGCATCATCGCTGCATCATATTTGCATCATCTTTAGATCATTAGCCGTGAATGTGCACTTGGGTGACGCCTAACCCTTAATGTTTTTTAGTTCCATCGTGAAAAATACGCCCAAAAGACCGCGTTTTTATTGCGGTCTTTTTTTTCGTCTGGCAGGCTAACTAAGCATGGACGGATTTGCTCGCATGCCGTTATGGGTGCACTTCGGCTCTCACCGCACCACCTGCTTCACATGCGGCCGTGCAATCGCGTGCCGCTGCGAAGATCGACGGTGTGCCCGTCCAGGCAAGTATTCCGCCCAGTTGCCCGCACCTCAAGCCACTGGGTGGCGAAGCGCGCTCTCCCACAGAGGTTGCAAGCACTACATCGCCTGAGGCGAACCTCTCCCAGTCGGCGGAGACACACATGATCATTATCTAGCCCCGGGGGGCTGTAGATAACAAAAAAGGATCGCACTGGCATGCGACCCCTTTTGGTTATTTCGTACGGATTGGCTCCCGTATCGATAGCCTCGCACAGCCTCCCTCCCGTTGCAACCCGTTTTGGCCCCTCAAATGGGGCCCATACGGGCAGCTTTTGTCCGGGCGTCGCTAGGCGCCCTTCAAGGGCCGCCGGCGGCCCGCTGTGGGAGAACGAAAATGACAAGCAACGTGATCAAGGTCCGTCCCGGCCGTGCGGCGGCAAGTCCTCTAGCGCCCGCCGCACGCGGCAATCAGACGGGTCCGGCTCACATCACTCTAGCGCCCGGGTCACGATTGGGATGGGGCGATGCCGTCGTCTGCGTAGTAGCCGTGCGTGACCGTGGCAGGGTACTCGTCACCGAGTTGGCGACTGCGGAGCAACTAGACGTCCCGATCGAAGCGCTGCACGCCCTGCCGGAACAACCCACGGCGCTTGCGTTTGACCGTGTGGATGCTCACCCCGACGAGTGGGCCCGGGTCCGGGCGGTGGCTCTGGATTTCGAAGTACATATCGAGCTGGGCAAACTCCCGAGTGCTGTCACGCATACACTCGCAAAAAAGTACGGGGTGTCCTACCGGTGTATTCAGCGGTGGAGAAAGACCTATCTCCTCTGCCGTCGCGCGTCGTCACTTTTGCGCAACCCAGGAGGTCGCAAGCGTGGCACGACTCTCCTCGACCCTCGGGCTGAGCGAGTGATCCAATTTGTTATCGAACGTCACTACCGGCGCGGTGAATATATCTCGCAATTAGAGGTCGCCGAGCGCGCGCGTTCGCTCTGCCGGCGACTCCGATGGCCCGTGCCAAGCTACCGCACCGTTGCCCGGAGAATTGTCGCTGAGTCAGGCGAGTTAATGGACAAGGATGTCATCGGTGCGAAGCGGGCGCGAGAAAAATGGCACCCCGTCCCAGGCCAGTTATTTGTGGGCGAGCCGCTCGAGCTTTGCCAGATCGATCACACGTTGGTCGACGTTATGATCGTTAGCCCGGATCGAAAGCGAGTTATGGGGAGACCGTGGCTGACAGTTGCCATGGATATCGCGACGCGCTGTGTACTTGGAATTTATCTGACAATGGACGCACCGTCGGTGGTCTCAGTGGCCATGTGCTTGAGTCACGCCATGCTGCCGAAGACAGACGAAAACCGTGAGCGCAATGGACGTTGGCCTATGTATGGCAAGGTCAGGCGGGTCCTCACAGACAACGGAAAGGACTTTCGCAGTCACGCGTTGGAACAAGGCTGCGCAGAACACGGGATTGCCCTTGAGTTTCGGCCGCCAGGCCAGCCTCGCTACGGCGGCCATATTGAACGAATCATGGGGACGCTCATGCGCTTGGTGCATGGACTGCCGGGCACAACATTCAGCGACGTGCACCAACGAGGCGACTACAAGGCCGAGAAGCGAGCAGCCATGACACTCGCCGAGCTACGCGAATGGCTCGTAGTCCGGATATGCCAGTACTACCACGTGCGTCGCCACCGCGCCCTGGGCATCGCTCCGCTAGTTGCCTGGGACCGTGCTTGGACCCTCCCATCGGGAGAACTAACCACGCCTCCTGTCTGGGCCGATCCAGAACGAGTCCGTCTCGACTTCTTACCAGTCACGCAGCGCTTGATCCGACGAGACGGAATTACCTATAACCATACCCGCTATTGGCACCCTGCAATGACAGGTTGCGTGGGTCGCGAACATGTAGCGCTCGTGCGATTTCATCCGCATTTCTCGGGCTGCATCTGGTTTCGCGACGAGGACGGCGTGATGGTCAAAGCGCCGGCGGTCGCCGGTCGGGGGCTGGGCCAGATGCATGCACCACACACTGCCCAGGAAGCCCTGAAACTGGAGGCCGTGCTTGACGAAGGACTTGCGTTAAGCGACGGCATCGAACTAAACGCGCGGGCAGAAACCCGCAAGCAGCCGCGTTCGACTGCCCAGTGCCGCCCGGTCCCTGGACGCGGCGCCCGAAAACGCAAGCCGCTTCCCACACCATCGCCGAGCGTCTCGGATGACGAACCTTTCGTCGTGCCGAACCGCGCGAGCGTCCGTACGGAGGAGCTGTGATGACCACCCTAAATCCTCACTTAAATGCGATGGCCTTGGCGGCCATGGCCATGCCCGTACCTCAGCGCAGCGACTGGACGTGTCGCGACCGATTCATCGAGCACGAACAGATCCAGGCGATCTACAAAGTCACTGACATGCTTGTACGGTCCAAGGGGCGCGTGCGCGCACGCGGCGCGGTGGTCTCGGGCGCTGGTGGTTCTGGCAAGACTATGCTAGCCAACGCGATCCTTCGCCGGTATCCGGAGGTGGGCAACAGCGAGGGCGTTGACGCCATGAGGCCAGTGATTCGAATCACCATGACGAATGCGCGCGAGGCTAATAAGGTTTTTTCACGCACCTTGCGCGCCCTCGGTTGTCCCCACGTTGCAGGTTACTCGCTCGATGAGCGTGAAGAGCTCGTGGTCGAGCTGCTACGCGCCGCCCAAGTGCGGATGCTGATCATTGACGAAATTCAGGACATTCTGAAACGATCAGCGCGTCAAATGGAGAATACGTTCGAAGGGATCAAGTATCTGATGAACGAAGCGGGCATTTCGATCCTGGCCTTGGGGACCGAACATGCGCAACAGGCGATGATGCGTGAAGAGCATCTAGTGACGCGATTTCGAAGCATCAAGCTGCCGCCGTGGCGTACTGGTCCCCTGCTTGCGAATTTTCTCGATGAACTAGAGACGTGCCTGCCGCTACCAGAGCGGTCGCGCCTGTCGATGCCAGCCATTCAACGCCTTCTGGTCACAGCCAGCGGCGGTCGGCTGGACATCATCGTCGAGCGGGTTGTCTTCGCCGCTGCGCTGGCGATCGAGGACGATGTGAGACGAGTCGATGAACGCTACCTGGAACGCGCGGAGTTCGAAATCCCTGCCTATTTCAGTGGCCGAACGCCCGCATCGCAGCGGGGAGATCCTGCGCAACAGGAGGAAGCGGCATGACGGCCTGGCTGCAATACCGCTATGGCGGGCCGCGCGAGCGCTGGTGGATCAAGTCACTCATGCCGCAAGAGACGATTGACTCGATCATCGAGCGGGCCTCTCACGTTTATGGCGGCATTGTGCTCCAACGCACCGGATGGTTTACCGATGTGCTCGGCTCACGAGGAACGGAGGAAACGCCTCTTAGGCTGGGGGATATCATCAGGTTGGCGCGCCTAATGCAGGTCAAGGCTAGCCAAATGCGGGCTGCCCACGTTGCGGATGAGCCGGATACGCTCGCGCCAGGCGAGCGGCGTGCCTTCTGTCCGGCATGCTGGCTTGAGGACGACGCAGCTGGACGGCCGCGCTACTTCCGTCGGGCATGGGCTCGGGTGTTCTCGTTGTCGTGTACACGGCACAACGATCCCCTCGCGTGGGCTGCAGCGCCACTCTTTCCAATGCAAAGGATGTGGTTTGAACGCCGTCATTTGCACTCGACGGATGATGCCCGATGGTTGATGGACCTGCTTAATGACTTTGCAGCAACGATGGAGTGGCATTTGTTTGGCGGGCTTCCCTGGCCAAGCAATTGGCGGCTCAACGGCTATCAGGCGCGCGCGCTGCTATGTCATTGTCTCGGCCACTTGGACGGCGTTCCTTCCCCAACAATGGGGCAACTGCTTCATTCAGCTCTTGGGCCGGCGTCGCTGTTTGAGACACGCCGCGGCGATGCCCCGCCATGGAGAGGCAGCCCCTGGGAGATCGTCCGCCACGCGGGAAGGCCCTCGTGGCGGCGAGGAGCCATTTGGATTACCGCTTGGCTCACATTGCCCGATTTCCCAGCCGAACTTGCACCTCGAGGAGTCACGCAAATAACGCAGAGGATCGATCCGATGGTCTCGTATCGTAAGGTTAAGCGTCGCCCTGGTCGACGACTTCGCCGACTCCGCGAAGCCTTTAAACGTGACCGGCTGGCTTGGGTCGAGCGTGCTCGTACACGTTCGCGCGGTTAGCGGAAGAGCGTTGGCTAAGCTGCCACCATGTCAAGCAGTCGCACGATTCATGGGGTGGGAACTTCTTAGCGGCGAGCGGGCGTCACAATTGGTCATTTCTGTGGCGCCCGCCTGTTGATCCGCTCAATTTCGAGCTGCGCGCGTAGTGGACGATACGATTAGGGATCGTTATCACGGGTATGAGCGAGCTCCTCCAGCGGACGCGTTCCGATGATTGCTTAGCAACGCTCGGCAAGGACAAAAGGCCGATAGGCAGCCCGGTGCTTATGGGCATCGATGTGGAGTCAATACGGACTTTGCTGCGGGACGGGTACGTCGATGCTGAGGATGACTAATTGCCGATGGCAAGCCCGAACCGGTTGGGCCGCGCACACCGCGGCGCGTCACCTGAGCGCGACCCATGCACATTGGTGAATGCCGGCCAACACTACCGGCAATTTGCCTGTTCCTCGACATTTTGAATGCATGGCTGCGTCAAGCATCGAGCAGACCATTACCGTGGTAGAGAGCCCATGCAAGCAACAAGCAACGCCACTCGCAAAGCCCACCTCCTGGAAGTGCTCTCGGAGCTCAAGCGTGATGGCGCCTCTTCGCCAGCCGACCGCGCCATGCTTCTAGGAATTGGCAGTGACTCCTTGGCGGGGTTGCTCAAGGGCGCGCCGGTCAGTGATGCGCTCGCCGAGGATATCGAGTTCCTCATGTGCCGTCCCCGTGTATGGATGGACGCGGCAATGGAACCTGCGCTCGCCTGAGCCCAATGGGCGCATCTGCCAGCCATCTCCCATGCATACCCGTCCTTCCATCGACAGTGACCTCATCGCTTTGCTCCGGGAGCTCCTCGACGCCGGATTCATGCTCGACGACGACCCCGGGTTCGATGAGGCCGTCAAGGTCCGGGACGGTGGCATCGGTACCCTGACTGATGCCGAGAGGGAGGTATACGGCCGCGAAGTCAGGCCCGTGCTCGAAGCGTATGCACAATCCCGTGCGGAAGACGCCGCCCACGGTGGCAAGCCATGGTGAAGCGCAGCGGGGACCGCAAGGGTAGTGGATGTCGTTCTGCGTGCACCTCGGGCTCACATTCCCTTTCGCATGCTGCGAATGTCTCCCCTCGAGCGTCGCCATTGCGCCCGACCCTGTCCACAGCTGATGTCAGTGCCGTGAGAGGCTCACGTCGCGCCGCATGTACGCAGGCGTTGGATGGCTTGGTCACGACCACGAAAGGGCAGGCGCATAACCCAGACAGGCGTGCCGTGACGGTAGAAGCGCACTTTCGCGCATGTGCGCGGGTGGCCGCGTTGTCGCCGAACAGGGAAAGGCCGGCGCGGGAGGCCAGACACCTTCCATGGGCGCGACTCGCATGAACGGGACAGGCTGCAGGGGATGCGGTGATGCGGAAGCCGTGGCGGCCGGGTTGACGATGGCATTCCAGCCCATTGTTGATGTCGGCGCACGACGCGTCTTCGCCCACGAAGCGCTGGTCAGGGGAACAAGCGGACAGTCCGCCCAAGACGTCCTCGCGGCGGTCGCCCACGACAACCGCTATGCGTTCGACCAGGCCTGCCGCATCGTCGCCATTCGCACGGCCAGCCGCGTTGGCCCGCCGGCGCTCCTGTCCATCAACTTTCTACCGAACGCGGTCTACAACCCGGAACATTGTCTCCAGGCAACCTTTGTTGCAGCGGCGCAAGCGGGCTGGCCGCTCGACCGCGTCATCTTCGAAGTCACCGAGCACGAGGAGGTCGTCGACCACGGACATCTCGTCGCGATTCTCGCGGCCTACAAAGCGCACGGCTTTCTCACGGCGATTGACGACTTCGGCGCCGGATTTGCGGGCATGAACCTCCTCGCAGACTTCCAGCCTGACCTCCTGAAGCTCGACATCGGCCTTGTCAGGGGCATCGACACCGACGCCGCCCGCCGTCGTATCGTCCAGCACCTCGCGGCGATGTGCAGTGACCTCAGCGTGCGCGTGATAGCCGAGGGCGTCGAAACACGAGACGAGTGCCGGGCGCTCCTTGACCTTGGCATCGGCCTGCAACAGGGCTTTTTGTTTGCAAGGCCCGGGCTTGCGTCATTGCCCGCTGTAGCGTGGCCGGACCTGACCGAGGGTCCCTAGCGCAGCATCAGGGAGCAGGAAGGGTCTAACCCCGGCCGGGAAGTGGGATTGGCAAGGCGTGAGGGTCGCCAGGGAAGTGGCCATGAAAAGGCCTGCGCCCGGGAAAGAACGCAGGCCAGGACCGTCCATGGTCATTTGGGGGTACCTCCTTGCGGAGGCCGATGCGATTCTCACGAATGGCGGCGGTAGGGTAGTCAATGCGCGCGTCCAGGAAAAGTGCGCGCCGTCACGCGGAAGACGACGGCGAATCGACGCTCTCGGGCGAAGGGGCTGGTCGCCGCCTTGAACTTGCCTTGCCAACGGTGAAACGGTCCTCACGGAACGGTGACTTCCCACCCCGCATCATCGGCTCCCGTGTCGCAGTCCCTCCCACCCCCACTGCGTCACGCCGGCCCCTGTCCATCAGCAGGGGCCTTTTTTCTGACACAGCCGACGAAGTCGGCCAACCGGGAACCGAGGTTGCCTATGGCGCAAGTGCGCATCTACGTCATGTATCCGGCTCACAACACGAGAACATGGCATGTTTCCATCAACGGCCGGGACGGGGAGTCGTACACCGATGGCCTCGTCGCGTTGCATGCTGCATGTGAGCGCGCCCGCGTGATGGAAGAGATGGGTGACGATGTCACCGTGATGCAGGAAGACGCGGCCGGGGCTTGGCACATCGTCCGGGAGTGAGGCCCGAAGGAGCGCAGCATGTTGTCTTGCCACATGGACGTCTAAACGAATGCTGAATCCTGCCCCTTGAACGGACTGCACTCGGCCCTATTTGCGTTTATGCCGGGGAACCCCGGCCTGGCCTTTAATCAGGCGAGCACCCATTCCAACTCCTTGCACTTTGGAGGATTTGCCATGCGTACTCTCAACCTCAACCCTATCTTTCGCGCCAACAGCGGCCTCGACCGGGTCTTTGACCTCATTGAAGCGGCAGCCCAGCGGCAGGGCGATGATTTTCCGCCCTTCGATTCGCTGCGCCTCTCGGACAACCGCTTTCGCCTGTCCATCGCCGTCCCGGGTTTCCGTGACGACGAAGTCGCGGTCACCCAGCACAAACGCGAACTCATCATCAGCGGCGAGCGTAAGGTTGACACGGAAGGGGAATATCTCCATCAGGGCATTCCCGCGCGGGTCTTCAGCCGCCGGTTCCAACTTGCCGAACATACGGAAGTCACCGGGGCGACGCTCGCCCACGGCCTGCTGTCGATTGAGCTGGTCCGGAACGTTCCCGACGCCGAGAAACCCCGCACCATTCCGGTGAGTGTGTCCCCGGACCGTGCCGAGCCTGTGCGTCAGATTGAGCGCAACGTGGCCTGACGGAGCCGCCCGCCCCCGCAAGGGGCGGGCCTTTCCCGATGGCCAAGTGCCAGGATTCAACGCAGCGGTGGTGCGTGACGGCCGCAGACCTCTCGTGGTCAGAGACCTGGCGTCCCCCACCGGGACCTCCCCGCAGGGAATGCATTGACTGCCGCCATTTCATCCCCGACGCCATCAATCCACCCGGTGGGCTTGGGGGTTGCCGCAAGGGGCCGGGCCTGAGCGTGTTTCCGGGCGTGGACATGCGATGCAACCGGTGGACGCAAGCGCGGGCCTCTCCCGGATGAGCGCTGCGGGCTGAAACGGATATCTGCTCTTGGCAGGATTCTGGAAAACCGATTGGCCGTCCAAACGCATCCATCTTCGAAACGTAAAGCGATGACAAAGGTCGCGGGTTCGCAGGCGGCAACCTCACTCCCTTGGCTTGTCGTCACGCATACAGGGGCCTAGCAGATATGCCTGGACCGCCAGGGCGTCGGAACCGACCGCAGCAACGGCCGCGTACACCGATGCGGGGTTGACGCCAAAGGCGAGCGCCCAGAGCCGTACGTCTTCGGCGTCGTCGGGGTTGACGCGGCTGATGCGGGGTAATTCGTGCGACACGTCGGGAACCAGGGATTGCCTGGTGCCGAATGTGCCTTTACGCGCGTCAACGCATCATCGATGTCGACTCAGGGCACGGATGATGTCTGTGAAATCACAGGGTGCCCGAAGAACCGCGAGAGGCCAAATCGATGGCAGCATTCAACTCATCGAGGCTGAAAGGCTTGACGACCCGCACGGCGTTCGCGGGTGCGTCATCCGTCGGCTCATTGGGGTCGGAGAGCATGATGACCACGCTCATCGATGCGTTCTTTTTCCGCGCCTCTTCCAGATACGCGCCGGCGTGGTCCTCTCCAGGGGCGGGAACGGCGGCTACGAGAAAGTCGACGGTATCGAACTTTTCGACCTGATTTGCCGCGCTTGCATGCGTAGATGCCGTCGCCGTCTCGTACCCACGCTGGCCCAGGACATCGGCCACGGTCTGGGCAAGGGACGCACTTGGTTCGATTACAACAGCAAGCATCGGGCGGGGCATGGGAGGACCTTGTTCAAAATGGATACAGCGGCGCCGCTGTGCCCTGCCCGGCACAGGGGGCAACTTGCACACGGTTTGGGGCACGCAGCGGCCAGACGTCGGGTGCGGCCGCAAACCGCCGACCAGTGACTGCCGTCCATCACATGGCAGCCCGGACAAGCATCGCCAATCCACCAGACCAGCGCAATGGGCGTCGGTCAATGCTGGCGGAGCGGCCGGGGTGAACCGGTGTAACGGGTAAACCACGTGACGACCCACGATTTCCCATTCGTCAGCGGCCGTCGTCGGGTGAGAGGAATGCCTCCCGGTGCGGGATGTGCATTGTCTCCTGCGAAGGCGTGAGACGAGGAGGGCCTTCACATATGTGATGAGGCTTCGGTTGAAGACACCATCGTTTTTTCCGATAAACGGGGTGGACCTTTAGGGGAGGGCCGGGATGATGGACGAACTGCAATGCGCGAGGCGGGCGAATCTTCGCCTCCTCCTGAATGAGCTCCGCCGCGAAGGCATCGCCTGTCGCGAAGCCAGAGCGCGAATGCTGGGCATCCCACCCGAAGAATTCGGCCGCATTGTGAAGGGTGCGCCCGTCAGCGACCGGCTTGCACGGGACGTGGAATGGGCCATGAACCGTCCTCGTGGATGGCTTGACCGCGTCACCCCGGACGCCATCGCGTAAGGTCATCGCGTCGCAAGACCGGCACGGGATAGCCGATGACGCAGCCGTCGTATTCGGGCCTTTTCAGACATGCCCGATGACGCTGGCACATGGCGCTTGGATGGCGACGTGCGATGACGGTCCTGCTGCCAGGGTGGCCAGCCGTGCGGAGCCCGTGAGGACTGCACGCAGGGAGTCGCTGGCCGCTGCCGGTTGTCGGGGGCCGAGCTGCGTACCAACGTGCGCAAGCTCGATGGCTCTGCCCGTTCCCGATATCGGCGAGAGGACAACCGCGACAGCACAGGGCGCTGTGGTATGCCCGGGCATGGACAAGGGCGGCGGGGGCGGGACTTCGGCGAAGACCAGGAGGCAGGGGCGCTCCTCGCACGCCACGTGGACGGCCGCGTCAAACAGGGCCGCACCCAGGGTATAGGGCCCCGCCGTCACTGTCGTCGATGCAGCGTGGTTTTGGGTGCGGGTCGCCCAGTTGCCAGCCAGGGTGCAAGAAACAGACTGCAGGAAGGTGAGCGGCGAGACCGCCACCGGGGAACTGGTGACGGCAACAAGCAACCGGTCGACCGCCTCGGCATCGGCAGAATGGGTGGCAAAGACCGTTTGCAGCGTTGACGTGTTTCCGCCCCAGCTGGTGCATGCCTCGGCCGCAGCATCAAGGGCGAGCCGCTCGAACACCGAGGCCCGCCGGCCATGCGTGCCTTGGGCTGGTGTGGCAGAAGACACGGCCGAAACGCGAATCCTCAGGCGGACGGCTTGATCGTAAGCCGGTCGCAGTGGTTGGGTCGTCGTATGGGCAGGGAGCAGTTGCGCGTTCAGACAAGCATCCTTGCGGTGGGGCGCACAGCATGCAGCCCCTCGATGACTTGGCAGCGTGAAGATGAACACGCGTGGGTGAGCCTTTCATCAACCATTCCCATGCATGCCCTGACAATGCGGGGCTCGACCAAGGAAACCGCCCATGGCTGAACCGACATCGCGCGTGCCGACCCGGATTGATTACCAGGGCGTCGACCACCCCGGCAGCGATATCTTTTTCGCGGCCGTTTCAACGACGCGTATGCCGATGATCGTCACCGACCCGAGGAAGGCCGACAATCCCATTATCTTCGTCAATCCTGCCTTCCTGCGCATGACTGGTTACACAAACGAGGAGCTCATCGGCAACAACTGCCGCCTTTTGCAGGGGCCGGGCACTGACCGGGTGACCATCTCGACCATCCGTGACGCTGTGGCTGCCAATCAGGAAATTGCCACCGAAATTCTCAACTACCGGAAAGACGGCAGCACGTTCTGGAACGCGCTCTTCATCTCCCCCGTCTATGACGGGAATGGGGAGGTGGTGTACTTTTTCGCATCCCAGCTGGACGTCAGCCGCAGGCGCGATGCAGAAGACGCACTCCGCCAGGCGCAGAAGATGGAAGCGCTCGGCCAGTTGACCGGTGGCATCGCGCACGACTTCAACAACCTGTTGCAGTTGATGATTGGCTACGTTGAATCGGTCGAGGCCGGCTTGGCCCGGCCGGACCCGGACCGGGAAAAACTCCTGCGCTTCATCGGGGGCGCAAAGGCCGGTATCAAGCGCGCTTCGACCTTGACGTCCCAGCTCCTTGCGTTCTCGCGCAAACAGACGCTGCAGGGCCGTGTGGTCAATCCCAATCAGGTCGTGGCCGACATGCAAGACATGCTGGGACGCTCGATAGGGTCTGACATCGTCCTCGACCTCGAGCTCTCCCCGGCCACCCGCAATGCACGCCTGGACCCCACCCAGCTGGAAGTGGCCCTGCTCAACGTAGCCATCAATGCGCGGGACGCGATGGACGGACGACCTGGCAAGCGCCTCATCATCCGTGCGCGCAATGCCACGCCGCTTGAAGTCAACAACCTCGGCGAGCTCTCGACGCGGGGTGGTGAGTACGTCGCCATCGACGTCGTTGACAACGGCACAGGCATGCCGCCGGAAATCGCATCCCGCGTGATGGATCCGTTTTTTACCACCAAGGACGAAGGCAAGGGCACTGGCCTTGGCTTGTCGATGGTCTATGGCTTTGCAAAGCAATCAGGCGGCGCGGTGGGCCTGACGTCAAAAGAGGGCGAGGGGACAACGGTAACGATGTACTTTCCCGTGGCCGTCGAAGTCGATGACGGGCGGAGCGTTCCACAGGTCAGCCGCATAGACCGCGCATCGGACCGGTCCGGCCATGAGCGTGTGCTGGTTGTCGACGACCGCCATGACCTGGCCGAACTTGCCCACACGATTCTTGAGTCGCATGGGTACGACGTGGTGTCGCTCAGCGACCCGGAAGAGGCGCTCAGGCAACTCGAGCAAGACGACGGGTTTGACGTGCTCTTTACCGATATTGTCATGCCCGGCGACCTCAACGGTGTGGCGTTGGCGCGAAAGGCGCGCGCCATCCGACCAACAATCAAGGTCCTGCTGACGACGGGTTATGCCTCGCAGTCCGTGCAGCGGTCGGATGCGGGAGGCATCGCTTTTGACGTGCTGAACAAACCGTACTCCCGGATGGATCTCCTCCGGAAGATTCGCTTCGTCCTCGACGGGCCCACGGGCATCAGCTGACGAAGGCACGCGCTTCAGGAGGTCCCGCCTGCCTACCATGTGGCCGCCCACACGATATGCTCCTCTGCAGGGAACGGGGCGTGGGCTGCGGGTCAGTCGGACCCTCGGTCGCCTGCCGGCCTCGGCTCGGTGGCTGGGGGCAGGGTCGACCCGTCATCGACATACCCTTGGAGGGCGTGCGCCAACCGGTCCATGGCAAGCAGTAGCACTGCCGGGCGGCCCCCGGCCGCCTCAAGGATGGCGTGACTGAGGCCGGCGGACAGCGTCCCGACGTCAGTCATTCCCGCCAAGGCCGCAACGTGCTCGATGGACAAGCTGTGGGCGAGGGCTTGCGTCAGCTGGCCATTCTCAAGTGCCAAACGCACGCGTCGCAGGTCCGCCGTGAGGCCAGTCAGAATCTGCATGTAACGCGGGTCTGTCACGTCAAGCGATGGCATGGCGAGCGGGGCGGTGGGCATCGGACACGGATGTATTTACCAACAGCCGACCCGGTTGAACACCGGAAAAAGTCGAGCCTTTTCACCAATGTGAAGGGTGGCTTATTCAACTGCGGGGAAAAATGGACGACACAGAGGATTGGCCGGATTCCCGACCGGCGTCACGAGGTGTGCGCAGTGTTTGGCAAGGTCATCTGGTTCCATGAAGAGCTGCGTATGGCGCTCATCGAGCGCTGCGGCGGATTTACAGTGGGCTCCGTGGAGGAAGGAAGGCTGACCCTCGGCGGATGTGTGGAGGGCGAGTTCCGCCGGACTGGGCCGACCGTCGTCAAGGACATTGAAAGCGGCGCTTTGGTCACGTTCTTCGTGGAAGCGGAAGCGATGACCGAAGACGAGGCGAACGAACTGCTCGGAATCGTCAGGACCTGAGGGCTTGGACGGCATCGTTGGCGCGGCGCATCTTGAGCGTCCCGTCGTATTGTGACCCCGGGCAACCGGACGGCTCACACCAGACGTGTGAACGGCACGACATCCCGGATGTTTGCGTCGAAGAACTGTCCCAGCGAGGAGGCGGTCCGGAACCGTGCGTAAAGCGCGCCACAGACAGGTGCATAGCGGTAAACAGCCCCGGTCACGAACTCGACTTCCATCACTTGCGCATCCGGGTCGTAGCCGATGGCGGCCACGACCGATGAGTCCACCCGCTCCCGCATCATCTGGTCGCGTTCCCGTGCGGCAGGGCTTGCGGCCACGAAGAACGGGTACCTGCCCGATGCCCGGCGGTCGTTGCGCCGGCGTTATCTGCGCGGGGAAACAGTGCGCGAGCTGCCGGTTGCAAGTGCGTTACGGCCAAGGTCCGTAATGCGCCACCACCCGGCATCCTCGAGCACGAGTCCGCTGTTCTGCAGCCGTTGGCAAGCGCCCTGGTCCAACGGGCTGCAGGCAAGGCGCGAGGTGTCATCGAGCTGACAGAGGGTCTGGAGATCATCGGGGAGGAGCATGGCGGGCGAGGCGTCGACCGTTCTGGAAATGCTGACATCGCATCACAGCACTCCCTGCGCCCGCTAGCCCGATATTCGGCAAATCGGCGGTCCTCGCGCATCAGCGTCAGACGAGAGCGAATGCACACATCAGGGGCCAGAGTGTCCCGGCTACTCCTGCCGGTCCAGCTCGTCCCGCCCGATGTCTTCAATTTTCCGTTGTTCGAAGGATTCAATGAGCGGGCGGAGTTCGAACTCGAAGATGTCGCGCTCAAGTGCCGTCAGGCTCCCCATGCCCTGGTCCCTTGCCTTGACCGCAACGGCGTACCCGGCGTCTTCGCTGGTGAGATAGCCACTGGAAATGGCATCCGTCAGCGACGCAGTCAATTCGTTTGCGATGTGATCATTCCAGCCCATTCGTCTCTCCTGCGCTCTCCGTTACCATGGCAGCGATGCCGACGGGACGCACGGCGACGTGCGTGGCGCGCACCTCCACCCGCGTCTTGCGTCCGCTGGAGTGGTGCAAGCAGCACACGTGCCGTGTTATCGATCCACTCCCGTCCGGTGACCGCTGCCGTGACCCGCAGTCCTGCAACACGAGACCAATGGCGCCGTCCCCAATCAGCCGACGAACACGCTTGCTCGAGTCGGCAAGTCCGGGTGTAGGTCATTACGTGCCCGTCTGGTCGGCCGGGCCGGCTGGCAACCGGAGATGAGTTAAGAGCCGGTACCAGCCGACTCCGCCGTAAGCGCATCTTCAAGATTCGACGATGACGGCGGCGCATGCCTGGACAATGGCCGGCTGCACAGGGCGTTCACAGCGCCCCTCCAGTTACGCGGAAGCCATCATGCCTTGCCTGCGGTCGTCGACGAGTGCCGTTGTCGCAGCCGCCGGATAGTCGAGCCAGCCGTCGGACAACTCCATCATCCACTCGATATCGCCGGCAACTTCTTCGGGCAACGGGAACCCAGCAGCGTAATTGCGAAGCGCACCGGCCGGGATGCCCAGGCGGATGGATTGCGCGCGCAGGGTCCCGTAGCCCTCAAGCGCCATCCTGGCGAGAAGTTCGGCAAGGCGGGGGTTCGATGCGTGGACGGGAGCAGGCGTGGGGATCATGGCGAGCCTCGGGGAATGCAGCAGTGTTCCGACAGCTCTGGGAAGGTCGGGTGAAGGGCCGTAATTGCGGAAACTACTGAGGCGCACATCCCGTCACTGCGGCACCATTGAAGGCGGGGGACTTTGATGCCAGCCATGACACCAGAAATGCTTGAAACATTGCGGCAGCTGTCCGACAGAGCCCTGCTTGCGCGCCATCCACTCGACACCCGGGCCTGCGAGGTGCTCGAAGCGATAGGCCTCCTCACAGCAGAGGACGGCTACTGGCGGCTCAGCCGGTCGGGCAGGGCGGCCATCTCCGATGACGGCACCGTGGCGATTGGACCGCGACCCGGTGCCTCGACCTCCTTGCCCCTGCGTCCCCGGACGACGTAAATCACCTGGCCGGTGATGCCGGTCGCAAGCGACGCTGCGTTGGAGGCAACGAAGACGGCATTCCCGGCAAGAAGGCTATAGGTCAGGTAAAGCACCGACGCGGGAATCTGGCCGATGAATAGCCATTTTGACATCGCTTCGACCGTCGGCGCATGGGGCGGTCGCCAGATTTGCCGTGCAATTGTCGACAGCAAAATGACGGAGGCAAGCCATCCTAACGGCTCGGGCGAATGGAGTGCTCCGCTAAGCGTCATGCGGTGCCTCAACCGCCGCGCAGCAAGGCACCGAGGAGCGGCAAGGCGCCGCCCACGGCCAGCATGACGCCCACAACGAGCCAGCGGCCTCCCACCGGTCGGCGGCGCGTTCGAAGCAGGCACTGGGCGGCGCCACTCCTCATTCCTTCGGCTCCTGCTGCAGGGTACCGAGGTCCGCACCCGTGACCGGGTCGCGCGCGGGGTCGGATGCGCCACGCGCCGCAAACGCTTCCACGGCCTGTTTTTCCTTCCCGGCGAGCGTCACGGACGCGAGACCGTCACCTCCGTCCACCGGAAGATTGGATTCATCCGGAACAATGACCTTAGAGAAGTCCTTGCCCTCGCACCACGGACCAGTGCCATCCCCTTCGCCACGGGATGCATTGACGTAGACATCGGTGAAGCGCGGATCCCCAGGCAATTTGCCCGGTGGAAAGCTCTTGTCCATGGAATAAAGCGCTTTTTCGAACGACTTTTGATGCGCAATCTCCCGCGTCATCAGAAACGTCAGGGCGTCCTTGACGCCCGGGTCTTCGGTCACATTGATGAGGCGCTCATAGACGATTTTTGCGCGGGCTTCGGCTGCGATGTTTGACCGGAGGTCGGCCGTTGGCTCGCCAATGGAATCGACATAGGCACCACTGAAGGGCACGCCCGCAGAGTTGATGAGGGCGGGTCCACCACCAAACAGCACTTGCGTGACGTGTGAATCGTTTCCCGCGCCCTGGAGAGACCGGAACAGCTCGGCCTCGGAATCGACCGCTTCTGCCAGTCGCCCCTTCGCCCCTCGATTGAGCATGGCGACGAGGGATCCGATGACTTCGAGGTGGCTCAGTTCTTCTGTCGCAATATCGAGCAGCATGTCCTTCCGGCCCGCGTCCTCCTCGGCAAGAGCTTGGGTGAAATAGCGCATGGCAGCGGCAAGCTCGCCTTGCGGACCGCCGAATTGCTCAAGCAGAAGGTTGGCGAGGGCCGGATTGGTTTCATCGACACGAACGGTGTACTGCAGTCGTTTGTTGTGGCTAAACACGTGCTGGCTCCTTTTGGTGGCTGGCCGGCGGACACTGGAAGTCGCACCGTGCAGGCGCTGGCGCAATCCCGTGAGTTGGCCCTGACACACGTGAAAAAGGGGCGGGAAAACACATTGGTGAGGACAAGCCCCCTTGTGATTCACATCCGCACAAGTGGTTCTTGATGCGTCGCGATGCATGATGCTCAGACATCCAAACGGGAAGCTACCCATGGCAGAGCATCGGGACAACCTCATCGACTGGCTGAGGGACGCGCACGCGATGGAGCAACAGGCGGAGCAGATGCTCAAAGCCCAGGCGGGGCGCATCGAGCACTACCCTCAGCTCAAGGCCCGCATCGAGCAACACTTGGACGAGACCCTGGGCCAGCAAAAACTCATCGAAAGCTGTCTCGCCCGGTATGACACAAAGCCTTCCGTGACCAAGGATGCCCTCGGCAAGGTGATGGCGTTCGGTCAGGCCCTCGGCGGTTCGGTCAATTCCGACGAAGTCATCAAGGGCGCAATTGCCGGGTATGTCTTCGAGAACCTGGAGATTGCCACCTACACGACCCTTCGCGCCGCCGCCCTCGCCGAAGGAGACTCGGAGACAGTCCGGGTCGTCGACGAGATCCTTCCGCAAGAGCGAGCCATGGCCGAATGGCTGCTCCACCACCTCCCTGACCTGACAGACGACTTCCTCGCCAGAGACGCCACCCCAGACGTTGAAGCCAAGCGCTGACCTACCGGAGAGACAAGATGACCATCAAGACGCTCGAAGACCTGTTCATCCACGAACTGTCCGACATCTACAGTGCCGAAAAGCAGCTTACCAAAGCGCTTCCACGTCTCGCGCGCGCCTCGACCCATCCGGACCTGAAGGAGGCGTTCGAGTCACACCTCGAAGAGACCCAAGGGCAGGTCGAACGCATCGACCAGGTTGTCGAGCTGCTCGGCATCCGCCTCAAGCGCATCAAGTGTGCCGCTATGGAGGGGCTGGTCGAGGAGGGCAAGGAAGTCATCGATGGCGTGGAAGAGGGGCCGCTGCGCGACATTGCCCTCATCGGCGGGGGTAACCGCGTCGAACACTACGAGATTGCAGGGTACGGCACGTTGATTGCCCTAGCAAAGCAGCTGGGCTACACCGATGCGGTGCCCTTGCTCGCCGACACGCTGAAAGAAGAGAAGGCGGCCGATGAGAAGCTGACGCTTCTTGCAAGCGCCGTCTCTGCCCAAAAAGCGAGTGAGAAAGCCTGACCTTGGAGAAGATGATGAACGATGAAAAGACCGGTCATGCCGACACCTCGCCACACCAGTACGACGAATCCGCCGACAAGCGCGTCGAGAAGAAACCCGCAAAAAAGGAGTCGCCGCAGCAGGAGCACGACAACGAAGACCATGGCTGAGGAGAACCTCATGGCTGACCAGAACCACCAACCGCAGTCGGGCGACCGCAACCTCAACTACGTCGCCAAAAAGGACAAGCCGCAGCAAGAGAGGCGGGACAAGAAAATCGAGCAAGGCGAGGAGAAGATGGACAAAGCGTCGAAGCGGGACGAAGGCATCCGGTGATGCACAAAGATGAGTCGGAGAACGTGGAGACGCCCTCGGCCGTGGGCGTCTCCGTCCTCGCTCGTGTCGCTTGGGTCGTCCTGGGGCTCCTCATCATCAGTGCGCTGGCCGCGATATCCATCTGGCTTGCTGGGAGAGCCTGACCTACCGTCCCCGTGCACGCAGGCATCACAGGTGCGGTAGGAGGCTCCGGTGCACGGTCCCGAGCGGCGGGCCTGGAGCGGGCCGATGGCATCGAAAAAGCAAGGTATGTTCACGCGCGTCGCGATGGCGGTCTCGAAAGCCGCTGGTGAGCCCGTCACCTTTGCCATCGCACTCCTCGTCGTCATCGTGTGGGCCGCCAGCGGTCCCATCTTCAAGTTTGGTGACACCTGGCAATTGGTCATCAACACCTCGACCACCATCGTCACCTTCTTGATGGTTTTTTTGATTCAAGCCTCCCAAAACCGCGATACGGAAGCCCTGCAAATCAAGCTCGATGAACTCATCAACGCAATGAAGGGCACCAACGAAGCGCTGCTTGACCTTGAACAACTGGACGAGAAGGAGCTCGACCGTGTCAGAAAGGCTTACCTTGAGAAGGCTGAGGCCGCTCGTGCCAGAGAACGGTCTGACTCTTCGCCCAGCGACGCCGGCTGACCTTCCGTCGAAACGCCATCCGGGTGGACGTTGAGATGCCGTGACTGGGGTCGGCGAGCCCCCTCACATACGTTGTGGGTGCCTTCAACATCCTTGTGAGCCTCGTTCACGCGGTCGTCGGCACGCTCGATGCCATGAATGCAACCAGTAGAGCCAGCGCGCTCCGTGAATTTGATGCCCTCCTCGAGGGCGAGACCTTCCCCTGCTTTGCCGGCCGCACGGCTCATCGCCGACACCTCATCGAGCACGTTTTCGCCGGTGCTCTTGCGTGCCCTGCGGACGATGAATCCCTTGCGCAACGAATCGAATCATTCGCAGTGCGTAACAGCCCTGAGGATACATTTCGGAGTCTTGTGGTCCATTTTACCGACCACGCCGTCATACCTGAACCTGTCTTTGAGCGGCTGCTGTTTGCAAGATTGCAGGGTATCCACGAGGCGGATGCTCGGTCACATGACTGGGACCCCGCCGTCAGCAACGACCCGGAGGATCCCGCGTTCAGCATGAGTGTCGGCGGCAGGGCCTTCTACGTCGTCGGTCTCCATCCGGGAGCATCCCGGCCGGGTCGACGCCTGGCGCACCCGGCACTTGTCTTCAATCTCCACAGCCAGTTCGAATACTTGCGTAGCCAGGGCCGCTATGACCGCCTGAAGTCCGCGATTATCAATGAGGACATCGAGCGGAACGGGTCCGCCAACCCGATGCTCGCGGTGCACGGCTCGACGTCGGAGGCGGTCCAGTACAGCGGCCGCCATGTCGAAGGGGCCTGGCACTGTCCGTTTTCCCCTGTCGCTCAACCAAAACCCAGGAAGATCGCGTGACGACCCAGACCATCCCGCCGCAAAGCGGCACTGCGTTTGTGCTTCGCAAGGGCCAACGCCTGACTGTTATCGACTCGCAGGGTCAGCAAGTCAGCGACCTCGTCGCGTTCAATGCCGACGACACAGACGAATGGCTGTCCAGCGGTCGCACGTTGGACTACGCGAGCAAGTTTCTGCTGACCACCGGCGACACGCTGTATTCCAACCGGAGCAGTCCGATGTTTGTCATTGAGCGGGACGACGTGGGCCGGCACGACTTCCTGCTCGCGCCCTGTTCAAAAGAGATGTTCGCGAAGCTCTACGGGCACACTGAACCGCACCGGGGCTGCTTCGGGAACCTTGTCGAGGCCCTGGCTCCCTTTGGCATCAACCCAGACCAAATCCCGACGGCGTTCAACGTCTTCATGAACGTGCAGGTGGACGGCACCACTGGTACGCTATCGGTCGAGCCACCGCTGAGCCGGGCCGGGCAGGGCACGACCTTTGTTGCGCTGATGGACCTGGTTGTGGGGTTGACCGCATGTTCCGCAGGGTTGTCCAACAATTTCACGTTCAAGCCCATCGATTTCCAGGTGGAATGAGCCCCCGGCCCCCGGGGGCTTGTTGGTTATGGGGTCAACACCACTTTCCGGCAGTCCTCTTCTTTCTTGTCGAACACCTCATACCCACGTGCGGCGTCAGCGAGCTTCATTCGGTGCGAGATGATGATGTCGGGAGCAAGGCTGCCTTCTTCGATGAAGTCGAGGAGTTCGGGGAGGTAGCGCTGCACATGGGTCTGGCCCATCGCAAGCGTCAGCCCCTTGTCGAACGCGTCGCCGATGAGGAACGCATGGATGAATCCGGCATAGACGCCCGGAACGCTGACGATGCCGCCACGGCGCGTGGCGGTGATGCACTGGCGGAGGACTTCACCGGAGCTGGTTTCAAGCTTCAGCGTGCTGAGCACCGTTTCCGTCGTACTGCCCTTGGCTTCAAACCCGACCGCATCGATGCTGGCGTCGACCCCGCGCCCGGCCGTATTGGCGAGAATGAACTCCGATGGGTCCGCGCTGCTGAAGTCCACGGGGATGATGTCATAGGCGCTTACCGCGAAATCGAGCCGGTACTTCTGGTCATCAATCATGTAGATGCGCTCGGCGCCAAGCATGCGCGCGCAGGCGGCCGCCATCAGGCCGACCGGGCCCGCACCGAAGATGGCAACCGTGGAACCTTGCCCAATCTTTGCGTTGAGCACGGCTTGGTAACCTGTCGGCAGGATGTCCGACAAAAACAGCACCCGCTCGTCGCTCAGGCTACCCGGGATGACAAACGGCCCGACGTTGGCCTTCGGCACCCGGACGAATTCGGCCTGACCGCCCGGCACCCCGCCGTAGAGGTGCGAATAACCAAAGAGCGCTGCTGGCGGCGTCATCTGGGAACGTTTGCGAAGACTCGCGCCCTCGTCCGGATTCGTCGTCTCGCACGCGGCAAATTGCTCATGCTCGCAAAAGAAGCACTGCCCACATGCAATGACGAACGGGATGACGACCCGGTCGCCCTTCCTCACATTTGTGACGCCGCGTCCAGTGTCTTCCACGACGCCCATGAATTCATGGCCGAAGATGTCACCCGCCTTCGTTTCCGGAATCTTGCCATGATACAGGTGCAGGTCGGACCCGCAGATGGCCGTGGCCGTCACGCGTAGGAGGATGTCGTCATCGTGTTGGAGAACAGGGTCTGGCACTGTCTCGACGCGCACGTCCTTCGAGCCATGGTAAGTCAGGGCTTTCATTGCGGTCTCCTCATGGAAAGGCTGACCGTCCCACGCGCGGACTCAACATCAGGTGAGCGCAAGGCATGGGAAATTAGACACGGCAGGGACAATCGGAAGCCTACGGTCACCGTTTTCCGCAGGAGCAAGCCATGACCGACACGAAGACCATGCCCTCCCTCGTGAATCCGGTGACCCGCTTTCCCGGTCCGCCGTTTGACACACCCAAGCAGTCCGCGCCCGGTACCGTGCATAAGCTGCATCCGCCTGCAGACCATGGCGAATCGAGTTACAAGGGCAGTGGGCGGCTCAAAGGCCGTCGCGCGCTGGTCACTGGTGGTGACAGCGGCATCGGCCGGGCGGCGGCCATCGCCTTCGCAAGGGAGGGCGCACATGTCGTCATCAATTACTTGCCCGAAGAGGAGGAAGATGCCCGGGAAGTGATTGCCTTGCTTGAGAAGGAAGGCGTCGTCGCCAAGGGTATAGCTGGGGACCTCAAGAACGAAGCGTTCTGCCAGTCCTTGGTCAAGCAGGCCAGCGAGGCAATGGGTGGCCTGGACATTCTGGCCAACGTCGCCGGCAAGCAGACCCACCAGAAGACCATTGAAGACATCTCAACGGACCAGTTTGATGCCACGTTCAAGACGAACGTGTACGGGCTGTTCTGGTTGTGCAAAGCCGCGCTGGAAATCATGCCGTCAGGCAGCACCATCGTGAATACTGCGAGCATCCAGTCGTACGACCCGTCGGCCATCTTGCTCGACTATGCGTCGACAAAGGCTGCCATTGTCGCTTTCACAAAAGCCCTGGCTGGCCAGGTGGCGGAGCGGGGTATTCGCGTCAATGCTGTTGCGCCGGGGCCGGTGTGGACCGCGTTGCAGCCGTCCGGTGGCCAGCCCATGGAGAAGCTCAAGGACTTCGGGTCCCAGGTGCCCCTCAAACGTCCGGGACAGCCGGTGGAGTGCGCGCCAGTCTATGTGCTCCTCGCATCCAACGAGTCGAGTTTCACGACCGGGGAAACGTACGGTGTGACCGGTGGCAACCCGTTGCCCTGAGCAGCCAGGGCGACCACGCGTGACGCGCGATATCGCTAGGCCGAAGGCACTGGCGCACTGGCGCGTGGGTTGCGCCGGATGGTCGATGCCGGCGGACAATGGTCCGGAACCCGTGTCCGCCGGCAGTCACCTCGAGCGATATGCGCGGGCCTTCAGCTGTGTAGAGGTCAACTCGTCGTTTTACCGCCCCCACCGCGAAGCGACCTATGCCCGCTGGGCGTCAGCGGTGCCTCCGTGGTTCCGGTTCAGCGTCAAGGTCCCCCGCGCGGTAACGCATGAGGCACGTCTGCGCCACACCGGGTCGTTGCTCGACGCGTTTCTGGCGCAGTCGAGCGGACTGGGGGACAAGCTCGCAATCCTGCTGGTCCAACTCCCACCGAGCCTGACGTTTGACGCCGATGTGGCCCGTGCTTTCTTTGCATTGCTGCGCGATCGCACCCCTGTGCCGGTGGTGCTTGAGCCGCGTCACGGGTCGTGGTTCACCGCGACTGCTTACGAGACGGGGCGGGGATTCGGCATCGATTGGGTGTATGCGCACCCCCGCCCCGCAGGCAGCGACGGCATGCATCTGCCGGTGCCCACCCGGCTGCTCTATCTGCGCCTCCACGGCGCCCCGGACCTTTACCGCTCTTCCTACGACGCCGCGTTTCTCGAAGAGCTTGCGCGGTGGCTGCTTGCCGCCAAGCGGGCAGGGTCGTCTTTCTGGTGTGTTTTTGACAACACGGCTCATGGCCATGCAATTGCGAATGCGCGGACCGTGCTCCGGCACCTCGAGGCCGGCGGTGCGTCATGGCACCCCCGCTGACCCGATCGATGCCCGTCAGAGGGATGCTCCCGGGGAAGCGTTCTGGCGTGACCCTTTGTAGACAAGCTGTTGATGCAGTCCATGCCACACCACTGGTTCCAACCAACGGGAGAGGGTCCATGACACGTTCCATGCTTCGAGTTGCGACATTCGCCGGGTGCCTCATGCTGGCCACTGGCGTTTCCGTTGCCCAGGCTGCGGACATGCCGGCTGCCGGTCAGGCGGACGCGGCTTTTGTGAAAGCGGCAAGCGCGGCGGGATTGGCCGAGGTCAAGCTGGGCAACCTGGCGACAAAAAATGGAGGATCTGAAGATGTGAAGGCATTCGGGAAGACGATGGTCGATGACCATACGGCGGCCGGCGATGAACTGAAAACCATCGCGACCGGCAAGTCGCTTCCGGTCGCAAGCGAACCCATGCCAGCCGATGCAAAGGCCGCCGAGATGATGGGAAAAAAGAGTGGCGCCGCGTTCGACCAGGCCTTCAGGCAGAAGATGATTGCGGACCACCAGAAGGTCATCAAGCTGTTCACGACGGAGTCGACCAGCGGGAAGGACGCAGACTTGAAAGCGTTTGCGACGAAAACCTTGCCGACCCTCAAACATCACCTCGAGATGGCACAGAAGCTGCCGGGGGCAATGTGATGGCAAGGACCGAACGCACGCTGCAGGACCTCGCAAAGGCAATGGCCAGGATAGACTTTGCGATGCTCCAGACCCACGCTGCCAACGGCGAGATTGCAGGTCGTCCGATGAGCAACAATGGCGATGTCGAGTACGACGGTGACAGTTATTTCTTCGGCTATGAGGGCACGCACTTTGTTGGCGAGATTGAGGCCAACCCAGCCGTCGCCTTGTCATTTACCGGTGCGAAGTCCCTGCTTGGGAAGCCGCCACTGTTTGTCGCAGTCGAAGGCCGTGGCGAGCTCATCCGGGACAAGGCGTTGATGCAGGCGCACTGGCACAAGGAACTGGATCGTTGGTTTGAACAAGCGGTCGACACGCCCGGCATTGTGATGCTGAAGGTCCACGCCCGGCGCATCACGTGGTGGGAAGGCATGGACGAGGGCGAGATTCGCTTGTAGGGGGAATTCGCCCATTGAAAGGTGGGTTGCTCCTGTTCGCGGCGCCTTGACCGGACAACGGGAACCATAGGGCCATGCCGACGTTGGGATGGCTCCTCTTTGCCGCAGCGCTCCTGCTGCTGACCTCGTTCCTGTCGGGGTGGATCCATCGCGGGCCGGTTACGACATTCGCCCTCTACCTCCTCGCTGGCGTCGTGGTGGGCCCCAGGGTGCTTGCCCTGACCCGCTTGCCGCTCACGGCAGACCATGTTCTCTGGCTTCGGGTGGCGTCCGAGGCAGCCATGGTCGTCTCACTGTTCATCACCGGACTCAAGCTGAGGTTGCGTTTCCGCGACGGTGGGTGGCGAATGGCGGTTCGCCTTGCGTTGACGGCCATGGTCCTCACCGTGCTCGGCGTGATGCTCCTCGGCGTTCATGGACTGGGTTGGCCGCTGCCATGGGCGCTCGCGCTGGCGGCGATGGTATGCCCGACTGACCCGGTCCTGGCGTCCCTGGTGTCGGTCGACGACGCCAGGGACGATGATGCCCTGCGGGTGGCGATTTCGGGCGAGGCGGGCATGAACGATGCGACAGGCCTGCCCATTCTGATGCTCGCCTTGGCAATGGCGTCCCCTGGGGAAACCCTTGCCAATGTCTGGGCGAACTGGCTGGCGTCGATGTCCTGTGGAATCTGGCAGGCGGCGTCGGCATTGGCGTCCTGGGAGGGTGGGGCCTCGGGCATCTGGGCACGCACCTGCTTCACGCCACGCGCGACGTGGCGCCCAGTGACTTTCTCGCATTGGGCATCATGATCGGTGTGTACGCGCTGGCTGAAGCCGTCCATGCCTCGGGCTTCCTCGCGGCCTTCGCCGCAGGCGTCGGATTGCGGCGCGTCGAGCTCCATGTGAGCCGATACACGCAGGAAGACGGGGAAAGGGACCCGGTTGACCAGGCTCCGGCGGAGACACGGGTCAATCCCAACGAGCGGGCGGGAGCGGCCATTGAGCACCCCGGCCAGACCGTGGGCTGGGTCGTCTCCGACGCACTGTCGTTCGGGGAGACTGTCGAGCGTCTCATTGCGGCAGCCCTGGTGCTTGCCGTCGGCGTGGCGGCAGTGCCGGCGCTCAGCTGGACAGGCGTCCTGGTGGCGATGGCACTGATGCTTGTCATCCGTCCGCTGGCGGTGTGGGTCGCCACGATCGGCAGCCCCGTCCCCTGGCAACGGCGGGTCCTCATTGGCTGGTTCGGCATTCGTGGGCTCGGCAGCCTCAATTACTTGGCCTTTGCCGTCGGCCACGGATTGACTGGTGACTTGCGCGCACCGCTGGAGGGCATCGTCATCACTGTGGTGACGCTCAGCATTCTGCTGCACGGAGGGAGCGTGACGCCACTGATGCGCTGGAGATCCCGGGCCCTTTCGGCGCAAGCGAAGGGACGCGTCAGCGAGCGTGGTTGACGACCCGGAACCAATGCTGCGAGGTCGCTACCCTCGTCCACCAGCTACTTGGGCAATGAGCGACGCCTGCAGCGCCGCCGTGAGCCCGGCATCGCCCGACAGCAGGTCCTTCCACGCCAGGTCTAGGCCCTTGCGCTTACCCTTCTCGACAAGCTTCAGCCCATCTGGGTCAATCGTAAGCGTGAAGCTCCTTTTGTCGACGATGAGTTCGCGCTTGATGGGTTTGTCGAGCGGGGTCATGGACGGCTCCAGGTGAGGGGACAGATTTGAACCTCGATGCTGTCGACCGTTGGACGGCAAGCTTCTCAGAGACCGATGGCAAGGACGAATGGATACGCGGAGTGGCGAGCTTTGTCTGATGGCCGGCGCCATCCTTGCCTATGCGTGGTGACGGTTCTTCAGTTCAGGCAGTACCGGCGGCAGATGGATGAGGACGCCCGGTGGATAACGCCGTCGTCCGGGCAAAGCGGCGCTTCGGGCTTCGCTAACGAGGTGTGTCGGCTGACGGCAGTGCCCGTATCGCTCCCCATCTGCTGATCATTGCAATTGCATATCTTGCCGCCCTAGGAAGTGATTACGGGTCAGTGGAGAGAAACGTACGGTCACTCACATGGTCCGCCAGCTACGAATGCTCAAGAAGACGCATAGCTGGAAGACGCAACGAATCACCTGTTTGCAAATATCCCATCGCGCTAAATGCCGCGTCATGCGTAGGACGATTAGGGATGGTTATCACGGGTTAGGAGAGGGAATGGTCACGCGCTGCAGACGGGGAGACCCCATTGCTGTCACGGGCGGACAGGGAAGGTGAGCCAACCCCTGGAGACCGCCATGCGCTTCATCGACTCCCGTCATACCTCGGGCACGCCTCCGACGCCCGACCCGACCGAACCGGGCAAGCCACCCTCACCGGAGGTCGACCCCGGCAAGTCGCCTCCGGAGAACCCGGACCGGGATCTCCCCGGAGCGCCGGGATTCCCGGCAGAAGATCCGGACAGGCACAGGCCGGTCGATGACCCGCCACCGGCCAATCCCGATGGCGTACCGCCACCTCCCGGCTTCCCGCCCGAAATCCGGGAGTGAGGAGCAAAGGAAGGCCGTTTCAGGATTTTGGACGGAGGGCAGAAAGTGGCCCGCGCCCCGGAAAAAAGAGCGCGAGCCGGCGTCCATCCATGGGCAGTAGGGGAGCCTCCTCAAGGGAGGCCGGTGCGATTCTCACGAATGGCCTTCCAAGGATAGCCATTAGCGCAACGTGTGCACGTGCATGACGTCACATCGCCGTTGGAACGGGGGCGCACCAGACCTCCCGGATGACTCCCGCTTGCGCATGCAAGGCCACAGACAAAGCTCGGCAAGCAGTGCGCTGTCATCACGAAACCATGACCGCCCTGACCCGAGCATGCGCACCGTGTCACGGCCTTCCACCCCCAGGCCGAGCCACCCGAGCCCCTGTCCTGCGCAGGGGCTTTTTATTGATGGCGGTGTCCGCAACAGGCTTTCGATTGGAGTCGTCCATGGCGCAGGTGCGCATCTACATCATGTACCCGCTCACAACACGCGGACCTGGCACGTGTCGGTCAATGGCAAGGATGGCGAGTCGTACACCGACGGGCTCGTTGCCCTGCATGCGGCATGCGACAGGGCGCGCGCCCTCGAGGAGATGGGGGACGATGTGACGGTCCTCCAAGAAGACGCTGGCGGGGCCTGGCACGTGGTGCGGGAATGACCAGGACGCCATTTTCCGACGGTCGTCACGGTTCCATGGATGCCTGTTGGCACCGCCGCCCCAGGCCTTGTTAGGCTTCTCGGTCGCCGTTCAGGATGCCCATGCCCTACAGCCGTCTTCCGCGCATCGTCGGTTTTGAGGTTCCACCCCTCAAGACCGTGGTGGACGTGGTCAGGGATGCCCCCATCGTCGCGCTCCTTGACGGTTCACCCTCCCGCGACTGGCTCGACGCTTTCATCGTTGAGGTTGCCTGCACCCGTGGGCCGCTGCGCTCTGCCCTCGTCACGGTCGAAGACGACAGGGTTTTCTTTTTTGCCTCCGCCGCTGAAGGACGGACCCGCTGCGATGCGGTGCGGGCCATGGTCGAGCGTGTCGGGTCGCGGCTCGTTGCAAACGGCCCTTCCGCGCAGGAGCGCAGCCCGATCGCGGACCTCGTGGGTGATTTCGGCGAGGCCCGGCGGGTGCTGGTCGTCGAGGACGATGAGGCGTTGCGGGAGATTGCTTGTGATGTGCTGGCCGGGGGCGGATGGGGGCCGCAGCCGGCAGCGTCCCTCCCCGAGGCCCTGGCTGCGCTGGATGGAACCTCCTTCCATGCGGTGCTGGCAGATATCGACCTCGATGAGCGGGAGCAAGGGCTCGAGCTTGCCAGGACCGTCCGCACACGCTGGCCAGACGGAGGGGTTGTTGCCGTTACAGGCCGCCACGCGGATGGCATGTTGGCTTTGCCGCAAGGGGTCGTGTTTCTGGGCAAGCCGTACCAGCGCCGCCAGCTCCTTGCAGTGCTCGACCTCGCTTGCCTGACATCCGGGCGCGACAGTTAGAGTCTGTCGTCGCGCGCGCCACGGTCGAGCCAGCCAACGGGCCTGTTCATGGCCCACTCGATTTCCCGAGCCATCGAGTCAGTGACGTCTGCACCTTTGCGGAGGGATGCAGAGGTGCCTGCTGGCAGCCCGAGGACCTGGTCGATGAGCAGGGCGGATTCAATGCCATCGCCTTCGAGTTCGTGCAAAATCAGGCGGAGGTTTGCGCGCCGGTTGAGCTGGAGGGTATCCGGTAGGTGTCCGCGAGCCGGGCGAAAACGCTTGCCCGCCATCAGAATGTCACCGCCAAAGCCTGTTCGATGGCCTCATCAAGCTCCGGCAGCGTAAATGGCTTGACGAGCCGGACCGCACCGGAAGGCGCTTCCCTAGCGTCTTCTTCAGGGTCCGAGAGCATGACCACAGTCTCAGGTTTGGGTTGAGGTCACGGGCTCGGGCAAGGTACGCGCCAGTTCGGTCTTCTC
Source organism: Luteibacter sp. 621 (assembly GCF_050435445.1). Classification (NCBI taxonomy): domain Bacteria; kingdom Pseudomonadati; phylum Pseudomonadota; class Gammaproteobacteria; order Lysobacterales; family Rhodanobacteraceae; genus Luteibacter; species Luteibacter sp. 621. The sequence continues at coordinate 118,964 of NZ_JBNDKI010000009.1, forward strand.
CGGGCGCGGGGACGGCCGCAATGAGAAAACCAACCACCGCATGGTCGAGTGCGGACTGCGCTCCACCGGCGTGGGTGGCGGCGACAAAAACGTCATAGCCCCGTCCGCGTAGTGCCTCGGCGATTGCATCCGCCAACACGGCGTGCGGCTCGATGACGATGGCGATGGCTAGTGCGATGGGGGGCAGTGTCGGGGCCGGCATGGGCGTTGTCCCGGGTGATGTAGAACAAGTCTGCCAAAAGAGCAGCGCCTCCTCCATTGGTTGACGTCATTGCAAAGGGTGGGAGGATGGGAAGCTCTCCACACTGGCCAGGCCGTTGTTTCGAACCCTCATCTGGAGCCGCCTGCAGGGCATCCTCGATTTCGTGTCTGGCTCCGCGATGGGCGGCCTTGTCCTCATGGGTGCCTCCGCCCTTGCCATCGGGGTGGCCAATTCGCCGTGGCGCGAAGGCTATGAGGCGTTTTTGCACACCGACCTTGGCCCCCTGAGCGTGCTCCACTGGGTCAACGACGGGTTGATGGCCGTTTTTTTTCCTGTTGGTGGGTCTCGAAATCAAGCGCGAGGTCATCGACGGGGAACTCGCTGACAACCGCCGCCGCATCCTCCCAGGCGTTGCAGCACTCGGCGGCATGGCGATTCCCGCGCTCATCTATGTGCTCGCCAATGGCATCTCAGGTGATGCGGCCGCGGGCTGGGCCATCCCTTCTGCCACCGACATCGCCTTCGCCCTTGGCGTGGCAAGTCTGCTTGGACGTCGCGTGCCGGGGGCACTCAAGGCGTTTCTCGCAGCGTTGGCCATCATTGACGACCTCGGCGCGGTCGTCGTCATTGCGGCCTTCTATACGCCACACCTCGACCTTCCGGCCCTGGGCGGGGCGCTCGTTACCATTGGCCTGATGGTGGCTCTCAACCGTCTCGGTGTCCGTCGGCTCTGGCCGTACCTCCTCCTTGGCCTGGTGCTCTGGGTGCTGGTCCATGCATCGGGCATCCACGCGACGCTCGCCGGGGTGGCGACCGCCCTATGCATCCCGCTCCGGGACGAACAGGGGCGGGCGCCTTCGGACGGTGACTGCACCCATTCGCCCCTTTTACGACTCGAACATGGCCTCCACCGGCTCGTTCCGGTCCTGGTCCTGCCCATCTTCGGCTTTGCCAATGCTGGCATTTCCCTCTCGGGCATTGGCGCTGAGCAATGGCTTGCACCCGTTACCCTCGGCGTCGGCCTCGGTCTTGCACTGGGCAAGGCCGCAGGCGTCTTTGCCGCAGCGATGCTTGTGATCCGCCTCGGATGGGCCGTGATTCCCCGGGGGGCAACTCGTCGCCAGTTGCTCGGCACGGCCATGCTCTGCGGCATCGGGTTTACGATGTCACTCTTCATCAGCATGCTTGCCTTTCCTGACCATCCAGAATTTCAGGACGAGGCCCGGCTCGGCATCCTTGCCGGCTCCATCCTCTCCGGGGTCGCCGGATGGGTCTGCCTGCGGTCCGGTGCACACCACTCGTCACCCGTCAGTGGGTCGGAGGCAGACGCTGCCGGCCGCCTGCACTGACCGTTCTCCAATGCTTGCGGCACTGACGGGTCTCGTTCCAGGCCCGCAGGTGGAACGCAGGGGTCAGGCGTCGAGCGGCTCCGGCACCGGTACGACGGCGGGGGCGATGACGCTGGGCTCCGGGGACTTGATGCGCAGCGCCTGCTCGATGAGCAGGTGGCTTGCGGCATCGGCGGCGTCGGGGTGGGGCTCGTCGAGCCAGTACATGGCCACGCCCATCATGTGTTCAATGGAGCGGGCGAGAAAGTCGGGGAGCGGGCCGTCTGCCAGCACGGCCGTGAGCCGTTCCGGTGTCATAGACGGGCCAAAGGCTGCCGAAAGGCGATGAGCACCGGTGAGGCCCCTGGATTCGAGGGCCCGACAGAGCGCTTTGATGTTTCCGGAGCGGATTCTCAGGCGGTCGGCTAGAGTCATGGGACGGGACGGTTGCGGTCCATTCAGAACACGATGTCTGTATCGGCACGGACCCGTCGACCTTGACGAAGCGGGCAGGATCCACGTGCCAATCTTACGCCAGCGGGTCAGAACCGCCCGGCGATGACTTCGACCTTGCCCGTGATGCGAAGTTTCCGGAGCCGGCCAACCTCGTCGTCGGTGAGGAGGCAGGTCGGATAGGCGATGCCAACCGACGGCTGCAGCCGCCGTTCCCCATCAATGGCAAGAGGGCGGGTAACTTCCTCGCCGAGGGTCTCTTTCCCCGGTACTGGAAAAAGACCTTGTCTGTCCGCCAGGACCGCGCGGTAATCGAGGGAAGGGCCGTCGTACGCGACAACGGATTCAAAGGGGTCTCGCCTGAGGGAACCTGCCGCCGCGCGTGGCGCATCATCGCGTCGACCCGCTGCTGCCATTTCAGCCGCGAGGTCGGACCGCATGCCTGATCAGGCAACCAGAAGAGTGGGACTTGAGGACACCACCGTGGGCAGCGTCGCGCAAACGCTGATTAGTTGGTGTTATCGGGGGTACGAGTGCGCTCCCTTCGCGAATGCGCTCCAACGACTGCGTACCCGTGTCAGGCCACCCGGTGCTCGCGTGCATTGAACGAGAGCTAACACGGGGTTTAGGGTGGAGCAGGGCAGGTCGATTCTATGCGCGCCTTTTCCAATGAGGATTGTGACCTCGCTGTTAAGCGGCTTCGATCGCTTCCGATAGGCGCAACAGAGCCAAGCCTATACCCAATCGTGCCACGCTCCCGGCTGGCCCAAGCAAGTACAGAACGCATCGAGCGGCGGCCCCAACGGTGGTCAATCCTGCTGTGGACGCATCACAAACGACCAAATGGGCCCGAAATCGGCCTTCGTCGAAATCGCGATCCAGCAGGGCTTGACTGACCGCCATGGCACCTTGAGCCAGACTGGCGCGGGCGAGTAGGGCGTCAAGGTCAAGGCTTCGCATGACTCTACCCTAGGCCTACCTCCGCGGCCGGCATATCTGCCATCCGCCCTAGGGGGGTATGCTCGAAGCGCGTTGTGCTCGAATTCGGCAGTGTCGCCTCCAAGCCTGCGCGGTTACAACCCCAGGGCCGGCGGCACGCGGCCCGATTTGTGTTCCTCGGAACGGTGCAGCAATGCCAAGGCGACTGGAATCTTGCATGCAGCCCATCGCACAAACGCTCCGCCCTCTAGGAGTCGTGACACGCGACAGCGCAGGACAAGAGCTTGCAGCAAAGTCGTGCCCTCGGTTGCTGGTGATGCACGACCTCGTTTTGGCCTACGGCGCAGAATGGGTCGGTTTTGTTGCCGAGCTTGAACGCAGACTGGCCGCAAAACCGCAGCCAGCGTCCAAGCTCACAATAAAGGCCCCGTGAGGTCGGTCAGTCGTCGTAGCCCTCGACTTCCCGAACCAGACAGATGACAGACCGCTGATCGCAAAAAGAAAAAGCAAACGGTTCGGACCCCTATTCGAACCAGCCGGCGCGCGTTCTTCACATTCCGGTGCACGGAGGGAGTCACGTGTGAAGGTTCTCATGGGCGTCTAACGAGGCGTGCCAATGGTGAAAGTGCCTCCGCGACGACCCGTTTGAGGGTAGTGTCCCCAATTCCTCGTACGGCCGAATGCCATGGTCCGCTCATCGTCCAAGGACCTTTGTGCGGCGCTTGTCGAATGCCCGTTAGGGCCTCACCGTGGCAAAGGGCACGGTGGCCCAAGATTGGATGGATCTTCTGCCGTTTCCCGCGTCCGGGACTGGTTCGGCAGCGGGGAACGGGCACAGTCTCAGCCCCTGAGCGCGAGCGCGGGCAGGATGGCCAGATGCAACCTACCGCGCCTACAATCCGACGCAAAGCCCCGACAGGGAACCAGACAGGGAGAGGCGGGATGGGCAACTTTGCAGGCACGACCCGGATTGGCGGCAAGGGCATCAAGAAGCATTTCAAACGCACCGAGCCCTGGCAGGCGGTGGTCGAACTGGTGTGGAACGGCTTTGATGCCAGGGCCCCCCGCGTTGCCGTCGAGCTTGCCCACAACGATCTTGACCAGCTCAGTGCGGTCATTGTCGCCGACGACGGTGACGGTATCGATTTTTTCCACGTCGACGACAATTTCGGGCGCTTCAACGAGTCAGGCAAGGTCGAAGACGTCACGCTCCATGGCCTCAACGGGCGGGGGCGCCTTGCCTTTCACCGGCTTGCCGATCGGGCGACCTGGTATACGAAATACGCGGGCCAGGAGGCGACCATCGAAGTCGCCGCCATACACTTGGAACAATACACGGGTGCCATCCTCGACCGAGGCGCTTCCCACGGGATGATCGCGGGCACATCCGGGACCAAGGTTCTGCTCGACCCCGTCAGCAACGCGTTGCCGGATACGCCGGATATGCTGGCGCTGCTGTCGACCGAGTTTGGCTGGTTCCTGTTGCTCAACCCGGAGCGGCGGCTTGTCTATGACGGTCACGCCGTCGTCGCCCCCGCCCATTCGCTCTTTGAGAGTCCGGTGTCGGTTGAAGGTCACGATTTCCGTGTCCGCATCATCCGCTGGCATGAGCGCCCCGCGTCAGAAAAATCGTATGTCTACCTGCAAAACACCAGCGGCAAGGTCGTGCATTTCGAGCTGAGCTCCCACAACAACAAGCCCGGCTTCTTTGCGAGTGTGTATATCGGGTCACGCTGGGCAGATGCCTTCGGTTCCGCACCGAACCTCTTCAATCCCGATGCCGCCACAATTGACTCGAAAGTCTGGAAGGCGGTCAGCCGGCTTGTCGTCGAGAAAGTCAGGGAAGTTTATGAGGACTTCCTGCGTGAGCATGTCGAGCGCGAAATCGACAGGTACGAGGCGGACGGCTCCTTTCCCGATCATTCCGCCCTGTCGCCGGCGGATGCCGCGTGGCGGGGAAAAAATGTCCGGCACATTGTACGGTCGGTGTACATGGCGGACCCGCGCCTGCTCGCTTCGCTCAAGAAAAAGCAGCGAACCCTCCTCATTCGGCTTCTCGACCGGTTGTCGGTGTCCAACGAGAACGACGCACTCTTCGACGTGCTCAACAGTGTGCTGAACCTCGATGGTCCGACGACGGCACGTCTCGCCGCGCAGCTCGAGCGCACCACGCTCGACGCCATTGTCGAGACGATAGGGACTTTGCAGCGGCGACAGACGACGATTGACCAGATTCGCGAGCTCATGCGCGTGCACTTCAAGGAAGTGCGTGAGACGCCGGATCTGCAGAAAATCATCGAACTCAACACGTGGTTGTTCGGGCCACAGTTTGAAACCCTGGGCGCGGAAGAGACTACGTTCACGAAAATTGCCCAAGAGCTCCGAAAGAGCGTCAAGGGCATCGACACTGTTGTCCAAAAAGACGTGGAAGACGGCGCAACGGTCAAGGTCTCCCAGCGTCAGCCCGACCTGTTCCTCGTGCGGCGTCGGGGCCATCACGATGCGTTTGGCCGCAGGTTGACGAAGTGGGTCATCATCGAAATCAAGCGACCGGGCGTTGCGCTCAACCACCGGCACCTCCAGCAGCTCGACGAGTACACCGCCATCATCGAAGGACACCCCGAATTTTCAGCCGCACAGACGCGGGTCGAACTGATTTTGGTCGGGCGCAAGATTTCGGCGACGGACACCCTTATCCGCTCACGCCTCGAGCAGGTCGCCGCGCAAGGTATCGATGGACTCATCCGCAAGGACAGCCGCTTTACGGTGTTTGTCATGAACTGGGAAACCATCCTGTCTCAGTTCGAGCTTAACAACGGCTATCTGCTCGAACACCTTGCGCTCAAGCGCGAGGAGCTCGAAGGGCAGGGTAAAGCCGAATTGCTCGCATCGCTGGCCAACCCTCCCGGGGAAGAGGCGGCGCCGCCTGTCCCTCCAGCGAAGCGTGGACGCAATGCCCGCAAGAGCGCTTCAACGCTGCATTAGAAGGTGGCTCCGTGTTTTGTCGCAGGCCCATGGCGCAAAACGGTATCGGAGTATGCAGGGGTGATGAACCTGGAAAACCAGATACGGGCGGAAGGAAGCGCGACGGTCGAGCGCATGTATGCGTTGATGCATCGCTCTCTTGAGCTCGAGTCCCACGTCATGTTGATGCTAAATCCGGACGAGGCGCCCCACAAGAAAATCGCCGAGGTGACCACAAAGGCGCGCATCGCGGTCTTCCGGGCGCAGGCAAACTTCGACCCCAAAAGTCTGGAACGATTTATGGGTGGACCTGCTTCAATCCATGCAGTCGGTGTTCGACATCAACCCGTTGGACCATCCGCCGGCCGCCCCTTGAGTACGCCGTCTGAGTGATGCCTGCACGCGAGCGCATCAATAGATTAAGGCCATTGGCGCGTAAATGTCGGGCAGGGTGACGTACATGGGAGTCCTTCGCGGGTCGGGTCTCCCCCAGATCCAACCTAGACTGCGGCCCTGTCAAGGGGGGCAAAAACCTGCCCCGATGCTCTCGGGTTGACGACTGCCGGCCCCTCGCTTCCAATGTCGACCTGTCAGCAATGTATTGAGGAAGACACATGAAGTTGCAAAGGTTGCACCTGTCGGGTTTCCAGTCCTTCGCGCCGGACGCATCCCCCATCGACTTTGAACCGATGAGCTTTCTGATTGGTCCGAACGGGGCGGGAAAGACGGCCGTGCTCACGGCTCTTGCGCGAATGTTTGGCACAGATCCGGCCATGCGGCAGATTGTCCGCTCGGACTTCCATGTCGGCGCCGACGAGGAGTGGGTCGACGGCACGCCAGCATCGCTCTGGCTGGAGGCTGATTTTGTGTTTCCGGAAGCCCGGGACGGCGATGACCCGGGCGTGACTGTGCCGGCGTTCTTCCTGCACATGCGGCTACAGGAAATTGACGGTGAGCCGCGCATGCGTGTCCGGCTGAGCGCCGACATCGATGCGATGGGCGAAGTCGACCAGCGGCTTGAGTACGTGCTGCTTGCCGACCACCAAGGCGTGCCGGTCCAGACACGCAGCATGTCGCGTGCCGAGCGCCAGGCCATCCAGGTTCATTACCTTCCGGCGCGCCGGGATCCTGGCACCCACATCTCTTATGCGGCCGGCTCGATCCTCGGGCGCATGTTGCGTTCTGCAGACTGGACGGCGCAGCGGGCGGCCGTGGCCGATCTCGGCGTCCAGGTCAGTGATGCGCTGGGCGAAAATGCCGGCGTCGGGGCAGTTGTCGACGCGCTGCAAGACAGCTGGAGCACCCTGCACAAGGGGCACTACTACAAAGCGCCGGCGCTGAGTTTTGCGCGGGGTGAACTTGAAGAGGTGCTGCGCCACGTCAAGATCACCTTCGGCCCCGGGCCGGGCGAGCCAGCAGTGGATTTTGCGCGTCTCAGTGACGGACAAAAGTCGCTCCTGTACCTCTCGCTGGTTCTTGCAGCCCATTCGGTGGGCAAGAGCGCTGCGGAGGGAGAGGAGACACCCTTCGACATCGATATTCTAAAACCGCCGGTCTTTACGCTCTTTGCGATGGAGGAGCCTGAAAACAGCCTCTCCCCACATTACCTCGGGCGTGTCGTTGATGCCCTGAAGACACTCGCTGCATCCACCGGTGGGCAGGCCGTGGTTGCCACGCATGCGCCCTCAATGCTCAAGCGCGTCGAGCCTGCGCTCATCCGGTACTTGCGCCTCAATGCCGAACGGGAGACCCAGGTCCGCGAAATCGTCATGCCGGATGACGATGACGTCGAGGCGGCAAAGTTTGTGCGCGAGGCCGTCATGGTATTTCCCGAACTTTACTTTTCCCGGCTCGTCATCCTTGGGGAAGGTGACAGCGAGGAAATCGTCCTTCCCAGACTGCTTGCCGCGCGCGGCATCAATGCCGACGGTGCCTCGGTCTGCATCGCACCCCTCGGCGGGCGGCACGTCCAGCACTTCTGGCGGCTGCTGTCTGTTCTCGAGATCCCATTCGTCACCTTGCTTGACCTAGACCTTGGCCGCTTTGGTGGTGGGTGGGGTCGCGTACGGGTGACGCATAAGCACCTGCGCACATTTCCGGCGGGACGTCCGACGAAACGAGCGGCCGTTACCAATAAATTTCCAAAATGGAACGACGCGGGGATGTCGCAGGCGCTCAGTGACGAGCTTGCTTTCCTCGAGACCGCAGATGTGTTCTTTTCGCGCGTCGTTGATCTAGACATGGCGATGATTCGCCAATTTCCTGGGGCCTACGGCATCGATGAGGAGGCTTTAAAGGAGCCGCATGCAGCCACTATTCGCGCCGTGCTCGGAAAGAATGGAAATATCGCACTTCTCAACAACAAGCAGACTGAACGCTTCTTCTACCCTTACCATCGTAGATTCAAGCTGTCGAGTAAGCCTGTGTCTCACATCAAGGCCCTTGCCAACCTGGACGATGCTGATCTGAGCGCAGATATGCCTCCGAGCTTGGGTCGAATGATCGATCGGGTTGAGGTGTTGCTCGACGAGAGCCCCGAATGATTGCGCCAGACGAGTGGACCGAAGCGGGCGGCCTGGTGCTCGAAGAGCCAGCCAGGGATGCCGTGAAGCTTGAGGTCGGCAGCGCGCTGATCACGGCGGGGCCGGGTGCCGGCAAGACGGAGCTTCTCGCCCAGCGGGCAGATTTCCTGCTGGCCACGGGGCTTTGTCCGTATCCCCGGCGGGTGCTGGCCATCTCCTTCAAGGTCGATGCCGCGCGTACCCTTGGCGATCGCGTGCGCCGTCGGTCGAGTGCAGACCGCGCGTCCCGGTTTGACAGCTTTACCTTTCACGCCTTTGCGCGCCGGATCATCGAAATTTTCCGGCCGCTCCTCAAGGGAAAATTTGCGCTCAATCCGGGGTTTCGTCTCGGCCTGAATCGGACCGGTCCCAATCAGGCGGCGTTTGACGATCTCGTTCCCTCGGTGCTCAAGCTCATCGAGGCCGATCCCATGGTCGTTCGGACGGTGCGCATGACGTATACGCACGTGTTCCTTGATGAGTTCCAGGATTGCACCGGTGATCAATATGAACTCGTGCGGGCATTGTTTGGCGGCACGGACATCGGCCTGACAGCAGTCGGGGACATGAAGCAGCGAATCATGGGATTTGCAAAGGCTTTGGCGGATGTCTTCACCCGGTTCGCTGCGGACTTCGACGCTGGTGACATCGAACTGTTCCACAACTACCGCTCCTTGCTGCGGCTTCGCCGCATCCAGAACGCCATGGTGGCGGACATGTCGCCGCGCTCCGTTTTGCCGGTGGCCAAGCTCGCCGGTCCCGGTGGCGAGGCGGACACATTTGAGCTCGCTGATTGCGGTGTTGAGGCGGGCACCATTGCTGACCGCATCGAACAATGGCTCGCCGAAGGCGTCCCCGGCCACGAGATTGCGGTTTTGTACCGTCGCCGCCCCGGCCAGCTGGGCCAGCCTGTCATGGCGGAGCTCGACAGGCGCGGCATTGCATGGCGCAACGAAAATGAGGCGGCGGACGTCGCTTCAGAACCGCTGTCCATGTTGCTTGTGCATTTTCTCCGGGTACTCGGCGACGCCCCGGCGCCCGAGTCATTCGCGGCGCTGATGGGGACGCTCTCAGGCTTTGACGAGGAGGGTAAAGAAGGCGCTTGGATGCGCTTTGTGGACGATTCGCGCGGGGTGGTTGCTGGTGCCGGCCCGAAAGCCCGGTCGAAGGCCGTCCGCCGGGTTGTCCGCGCGCTCGTTTCCCGATGCGGCCAGGCGAACATCGCGTCGCTGTCGGCGGACTACAGCGATCCTGGCTACGTCGGGGAGGTTCTCGACTCTGTCGTCGAGCCCATCATGGCCCTGGTCGATGAGACGGGGGACCTCTCGGTGAGTCTTGGGCGGTTTGCGTCCGAGGGCGCAGTACGGTTGATGACCTTGCACAAATGCAAAGGCATGGAATTCGAAGCGGTGGTGATGCCGGCCACCGAGAACGAGGAGTGGAGCTGGGGTGAGAGCTTTGAGGAGCGTCGGAGCCTGTTTTTCGTCGGTGTGTCGCGCGCGAAATCCCGGTTGCTTGTGACGGCGGCGCGACACCGCCAAAAGCCGGTGGGCGCCGCCAACAACTGGGACGTCGGGCGCACGCCGTACCCGTTGTTTCTCAATTACGTTCGTACCCCCTAAACGATGGAACGCGGTGTCGCTTGTGCATTCAACCTACCCTGGGGTGGACGTTTGTCGAGCGGCTGGCTGAGATGACTTTCGTGGCTTGACAGATATAACCGGAAAGCTAGGATCCCGGGACACGTTCCGGTACACACCGAAATGTGCCCAGGCGTTGGCGGAGGATCGGGGATCCAAATCCCACTCTCTCCGCCAGTTTCATCAAAAAAGCCCGCTAAATGCGGGCTTTTTTGTACCCGATCGCATTCCTACCCATGTTTCTACCCATGCTAGGAATTGGAACGATATGGGAGGAGTTGGAACGCCTACGGGCTGCCAAACGAGTGCGTGGCTGGTCCAGATATACCACGCCGCATCGCGGAAGCGCGCTGGGCGGAGGTCATCGCCTTCCACACGTTGTCGCGCTGGAAGGGCCTCATGGCGCGCAGGTCATCCCATCGCCGCTCCTTCCTCAGGTCCACCTTGAAGAACGACGGGTTGTACTCGATGCCCGCAGTATCGAGTCGCCAGAACACCACGTTGATCTGCTTCGGCGTGAGGGCCTTGCCATCGCGGTACGCGACTAGAGCCGACTGGAGGATTTCGTTTGGCTCGGCGGCGAGCACAGCCTCGAGGGCTCGGATGCACGCCGCTCGCTGCATGCGCTTCAGTGCATCGTTGATGGCAGTTTTCGCAGCAGCCTGGCTCAGGCGCTTGCCGTTGACCTGCACGCCCATCTGCCAGCGCAGAATGCACGTGGAGCCCACCCGTAGGGTTGCGAATGTGTGGTCGTTGTGGATCTCGAAGTGATACCGCAAGGACTCCTGTTCGCACAGCTCACAGGTCTCGCTGGCGCTTCCGTGGTCCTCGGTCCCACCGGTCCATGCCCATTCGGCGAAAGCCTCAGGTAGCGTTTGGGCGTTGGAGCGCGGAAGGATGTTTGCCCTGACCCGGGCCGGGTAGCTGTCGGTCATCGTGATGCCTGTCCTTGGAGGTTGTGGCGGAACGTAGGCCGATGATGCACCTGCCGAACCGCCATTACCTATTGTGGCGTTTCCGCCCTGCCCAGTCGCCGAGGGCACCCGTGCGGCGGTGGCTGGTCCATGAGCTTTCCACCCTTGGCTGCCTTGCGACCTTCAATGATGGCGCGCAACATCGGCGCTCAGAAGAGTGCTGGGAGCTCTCGCATGGACGATCCTAACTTCATCTACTTAGTCCCCAGGGTGGCATCTGTCGAGACCATCTTCGGTAAGGTCTTCTTCGCCGACCTAGTGGCGCTCGATGATGCCGTTGGCCCTTATGCTGCCCAGGCAGTTAAGCGCATCGGCCCGTTTTCTAATGCCGGTGACGCTCACGGTTCGGCAATGAGGATGTACTGGGCGCAGTTCGCGGAATGGTGATGGCTGGTGTAGCCGAAATGCGGCACCATCAGCGCACTGAAAAGGATGGGTAGTTCCCGCATGGATATAAGTCCGTTGTGTGAGGCGGTGAAACCGCTTGGACACTCGTGGCCGAGCCTTCACTGGTGGCTTAGCCTGACAGCTGCCGACCAAGGCGCATGGGCGTCTGGGATTGGAACGTTTGCTGCTGCCATCGTCGCTCTAGGCATAGCGCTTAGCGACGGTCGGAGGCGGCGAATCGAGGCAAAGTCGCGAGCTCGACTGTCCATGGCCAGCCTTTACTCTCCTGTTAGCGGCATATACACGCTGGTTCAGAGCATAGGAAATGATGCAGTAGTGGTGGCAGCTGCGCTTCCTGGCACAGAAGTAACGCAGGTCACGCCTACCATCGTGCAGATGAAGAGTTCCTGCGCCATCGTCAGAGAGCAGTTTCGCTACTTCTCACCTCAGGAAGCTACGTATCTTCCAAAGGACTTTGGTCCGGCTCTTGCGGCGGCCATTCGTGATGCAGAATTGCTTGAAAGCATGGTTAGTAGCGCCGTTGACAGGTATCTCCACGGACGTAAGCAAGCACACTTCATTGAGATGCACTCCGCCGCAAGCTCATTGGTGGGTTGCCCTGCATATGCGAAAAGCATTGTTGCGCGCCTTGAACCCTTTCTAGAAGAATGCCGAAATCGACTCGGAGAGATTGCTCGGGATACCTTTGAATCGATCGGATAACCGTGGTGTGAACGCCCGTACTAACTGGACCACGGCTGGATCAGGCATGGGGAGCCTGCGTTCGGGCACCTGGGAGTGGCGTGTCGAAGTGAAGTGCGTTCTTCGCCTCCTGCTTCGCGCGGATATTTGCCATCACCTCCGGCTGGTTAATCCGCGCGAGTTCGGCCTCGCCGGCGGCGTGCATGTCCAGCCGGGCGATCCAGCAAAACCCGGCCAAGGTGACCATGACGCCGCCTACCTCCTGCGCCGGCTCACCCACCGGACGCTTGAAGACGTAGTCGACGAGCGTGGGCACCCGGGCCTGGTCATACCCATGGGCCTGCAGCAGCTCAAGCACTTCCTCGAGAAGGCGATCGCCGCGCTCGGTCATGTCGCTGTAGAGCGACGGCAGGAAGCACTGGTCCATCCACCAGGAGACGCGCGCCTGGAAGCTTGGGATCCGGTGGCGCAGCATCGCCGCTGGCGCGAGTACGGCCCGCTCGACCGTATTGAACGGCGCCTCCTCGGCCTCGTGCTCACGCGACATATCGCCGTCGATCCAGTTGCCGATATACCGCGGGTGGGACTTCGACCGAGTGCGATGGGCCACCACCTCCGGATTCGGCCCGATTGCAGCCGGCGGCCGCGGCACAAGCGCAACCAGGTCGGCATAGGAGCCTTTCTTGTCGAATTCGCAGAACTCTGGAGGGGGCCAGCCCTCGTCGAGCATCCGCTCGGTAGGCGTCTCCGGCACTAGGTGCCAGCCCTCAGGGATGACCCATCCCTCGGGCAGGACCACTGCGTTACCGCTGCACCCTTCGCGGATGTCGAAGCCGATGCACTTGCGGATCGTGGGGTCGTCTTGGCTGGCCTTGCCAACGCAAGTACGATGATGGACCGGTGAGTTGCAGCTCTCAAGCCCGCGCACGAGGCGCTGGGAGCGCTCTTCACTGGAATCGCGAACGAGCACTATGCGATGAATTTTGCGATCCTTGCGCGACCTTTCAGTCAGGCTAGCTATCTGCTTGGGCAGAAAGTGAACCTGATCTATGGCTGCATCGTGATCGGATTTCTGGCGATCGCCGCGACAGGGTGGTGCGTGGCCCGCTGGCGTACGCGGCATGAGCGCGGCAAGCACGCCGCCCTTTACCGCGTGCGTACGCACGCGGCGCGCAAACCGTAGACGAACGTTCGCGAACTGCGGCACCTCATGCTGGCGAGCTTCGGCACGGGCGAACTGAAGTACGTCACGGGCAACGAGCCCCCCGTGAAGTATGTTGTTCGCTGGAAATTTCGTGGCTGGCGAAAGGACAATCTTGGTGAATATCCAGTCATCGAAGAAGGTCCGGGCGGTGGTAGCTTTTTTTGTGTTGTGATCGACTGGGCGCTTGACGGCGACCAGTTTTAAGGCGGGGTTCGATACAAACCGAAGTTACCTACAGAGCCTGGCCAAGCGCCCGGCTCTGTCGTTTCTGTGTTCGCAGGTGGACTGGCCACGGCAGCCTGCACCGGCCATCGGTTCCCTCAGGTGGCCCTTTGCCTCATCTGTAACACAGGTGTTACAGGCTTCCGGCCAGCGGGAATCGGGCATACAGTAGCGGTTCTGCGGGGTCGCACCCGGGTGCCGCCATGGTCAAGCGCACAGCCTCTGGCAGGGCTGAACCACTCGTCCGGGTGGCCGAGTACGTGCGCATGTCGACTGACCACCAGCGATACAGCACCGAAAACCAGTCCGATGCTATCCACGCCTACGCGGCGGCCCACGGCATGGACATCGTCCGGAGTTTCCGTGACGAGGGCAAGAGCGGTCTGGCTATAGAAGGGCGGGACGCACTTCAGGCATTGCTTGCCGACGTCGAAGCCAGGACCGCGCCCTATGAGGCGGTGCTCGTCTACGACGTTTCCCGCTGGGGGCGGTTCCAGAACGCCGACGAGGCTGCCCACTATGAGTACCGTTGCTTCCAGGCCGGCGTTCGCGTTCTCTATGTTGCAGAGCCCTTCGACAATGACGGCAGCCCGCTGGCGACGATCGTCAAGGGTGTCAAACGCTCAATGGCAGCCGAATACAGCCGCGAGCTCTCCTCCAAGGTGTTCGCCGGTCAATGCCGCCTGGCTGGCCTTGGGTTCCATCAGGCGGGACCGGCGGGCTTCGGTCTGCGGCGCGCGCTTGTCGACGCGGAGCGCCGGTGGAAGGCCATGCTGGCACCGGGTGAGCGGAAGAGTATCCAGACCGACCGCGTGGTCCTGGTCCCGGGGCCGGAGTCCGAGGTGCTCGTCGTCCGGGATATCTACCGTATGTTCGTCGAGGACGGGCTCCCCGAGGCAGCCATCGCCAAGCACCTCAACAGCCATGGCATTCATACGGACTTCGGGCGCCCCTGGACGCGCGGCACCGTCCACCAGGTCCTGACCAACGAAAAATACCTCGGCACCAATGTCTATGCCCGGCGTTCGGGCAAACTCCGTCAACCGTCGCGGCCGAATCCACCCGAGAAATGGGTTCGTTGCGATGGGGCGTTCGAGGGAATTGTCTCGAGGGACGTCTTCCTCGAGGTCCGCCGTCGGATTGCGCAGCGCTCCGAAAAGGTCTCCGACGCGCAGATGCTCGAGCTTCTCCGGAGACTCCTTGAGCGCGCCGGTGACCTCTCTGCCCTCATCATCGACGAGCAAGAGGAGATGCCCCCGAGCAGTGCCTACCGGCAACGCTTCGGAGGCCTCGTCCGCGCCTATCGCTTGGTGGGCTACGACCCAGGGCGCGATTACAGGTATCTCGACATCAACCGGCAGCTGCGCGCGGGTCGTCCTCAGGTCGTGGAAGCAGTGGTCTCCGCGCTGACGGGTGTCAACGGGAAAGTCGAGCGGGACGCACGCACGGACCTTCTGAGGGTCAATGGGGAGTGGACCCTGTCCGTGGTCCTCGCGCGCTGTGTGGAAAAGCCAGACGGCTCACTGCGCTGGCGGGTCCATTTTGATGCCGTGCTCAAGCCTGACTTGACGCTCGCGTGCCGCATGGCGCTTTCGCACGACGAAGTGCAGGACTACTACCTCATCCCACGTCTTGACCTTGGCATGTGGCCACGGCATTTGGGCTTTGGGAACTCACCGCTCATCGACGGTTACCGCCAGGATTCTCTCCATGCGCTGGGTCGCCTCGCTGCCCGCGCTCGCTACCCGGAGGCTGCATGAAAGCCCACCACCGGTCGGACGCCAACGTCCATGCCATTCCCATCGATTGCGTGCGCGTCGTCAATCCGCGAAACCGTGACCAGATGCAGCACCGCAACGTAACCGAGAGCATCCGCGCGACCGGGTTGCGTCGGCCCATTACAGTCACTCGGCACGAAGACCGGGACGGCAGCGAGCGTTTCGACCTTGTCTGTGGGCAGGGGAGGCTCGAGGCACTCCGCGCGCTGGGTCACCACGCGGTCCCTGCCGTCATCATCGACGCGACGGAAGAGGACTGTCTTGTCATGAGCCTCATTGAAAACATCGCGCGACGCACGCCGTCGGCAATTGAGGTGATGCGGGAAGTCGGGCATCTTCGCGAACGCGGGCGTACAGACGTCGAAATCGCTGAGCTCATCGGAACCAGCCCGTCCTGGGTCAGCATGGTGGGTGGCTTGCTCGACAAGGGAGAAGAGCGGTTACTCGCTGCGGTCCAGACCGGCGTAATGAGCCTCGCAATGGCGGCAGACATCGCCAAGGCAAGCACGGCGGAAATCCAGGGCATCCTCAATGATGCCTACGAGCAAGGCATTCGCGGAAAGAAGATGGCGCAGCTTCGCCGCTTGCTCGAAGCGCGCGCACAGCGCTCCCCGCAGCTCCGGAGCAGCTACAAGCCGGCCGCAAGGTCCCAGCGCAAACCCCCGTCGGCCGCCGAGGTTCGCCGGCTTCTCGAAAAAGAAGCGGAGCGGCAACGGTTCATCGCAAAGAATGCCGAGTTTGTCAGCCGACAACTTGCGTTTTGCACCGGCGCGCTCAAAGAGCTGCTGCACCTGCCCGAGTTCCGTACGTTGGTCAAAAGCGAGGGCATTGCCTCCATGCCACGGATGCTCGCCGAACGCATGAAGGCCCTGCCATGAACGCGCAGCCTAAGGAACGGGCGATACCCCTGAAGGTGGGCTTTGCCACGAAGACCCAGCGGGTGGAGCTCACCCGCATCCAGCCGCTCAAACTCCTGCCGAAGACCGTTAAGGCGACGTCCAAATGGCAGGAGATACTCGCCTCCATCAGCGAAGAGGGGCTGGTCGAACTCCCTGTGGTCACAAGGATGCCGGAAAAGCCCGGTTACTACCTCCTCGTTGACGGGCACGTACGAATCGAGGCGCTCCGCGAGCTTGGCATCAATGAGGTCGACTGTCTGGTGACCGGAAGCGACGACACCTACACGTACAACACGATGGTCAACCGCATCTCGGCCGTCCAGGACCACAAGATGATTCTGAAGGTTCTCGACTCCGGCGTGCCAGTTGAGCGCTTGGCCAGGGCATTGGGCCGTTCAACGGACACCATCCGCCGCCGTGCGCGCCTCATGGACGGGGTCTGCGAAGACGCAGTGCACCTTCTCTCCGATACACCGTGTTCGGGCTCGGCCATCGCTGTCCTGAAGCGAATGAAACCCCTCCGCCAGATTGAAGCCGTGGAACTGATGGTCGCGGGGCAAAACTTTAGTGTGCCGTTTGCCCAGGCGCTCCTGGCGGCCACACCGCCAGACATGCTGGTGACGGCGGGTGAAAAAGGCGCGCGCCGGAAGGAGACAGCAGCTGCGCTTGCACGTGTGGAGCGAGAGCTCACCAAGCTTCAGCTGAAGGCGAGCACCTTGTCCGACAGCTACGGTCGGGATGTCGTCGACTTGACATTGCTCAAGGCACACCTGACGCACCTTCTCGCCAACACGGCAGTGGTCAAGTGGCTGGCAAGAAACAGGCCCGAGTACCTGCGGGAGTTCCAGAAACTCACCGAGGTCGAGGACATCGGCAAGGCTTGAGGCGGGAAGAGCGGTCTTCGCGAGGGGGGCGCGTCGGCCGACCCTGGACGCCGATGTCAGACGAGGCTCTCGGCAGTCTGCCCCCGAGACGCCCGCACGCGTCGCGTCCCGTTTCCACTTGTCACCTATGCTGCCACGGAAAGAAGCGTTGGAGGAGGGAGCGGGCGGGTGCCGGGGTGGCGGCGTCGTTTGAACGCAACGCATGGCGGATGTGCACTTCCGTGCCGTGCCCTGGTTCGGTGTCGATATGGACGTGGGCCCCGATGTGGTCACCCCGTTCCCGGACGCCCTTCAACCCGAAATGGCCATCGACCATGGCGCGCTCGACATCGGCCTTTGAAAAGCCGGCGCCATCGTCGGCAACGACCAACCATAGGACGTGGTTGTCGACATTGATGGTGACCTCCACGCGTGACGCTTTCGCGTGATGGAACGCGTTTCTCAGAACCTCCGTTGCCATGTCACGCAACTCTTCGGCGTGGTCATCGGCGATGACCGCCTCGCCGCCGGCAAGCTTGACCGAAAAGCCGATATCCGTGCCTTCCTGCAAGGACCTTCCCTCACGGCTCAGCGCGTCATACAGGTCGAGGCGCTGGTCACCCCTTTGGCGAAGGGCGATGAGCTTGCGGCGTGCCTCGACGATGGCCTGCCTTGCCGTGTCGGTCATGCGTACGACGTCGTCATGCGCCCGGCGCGGTAACGCCCCGTCGCCAGCGAGCGACTGGAGTGATATCAGCAACCCGTGCAGCCGCTGGAGGAGGGTGTCGTGGATGTCACGGGCGACGGCCTCGCGCTCGGCAGAACGGATGCGGTGCTTTTCCTCCAAACGCCGTGTCCTCAAATGGAAGACGACCCAGATTACGAGCAGAACGGGAACAATGCCCAGCGCGCGGAACCACCAGGTCTCATGGACTGCAGGACGCCGCTCGATACTGATGGTAACCATCGGCGCATCGATGGCCCTTGGCGCATTTGCCCTGAGCTCGAACCGGTAAGACCCGGGCGGCACCTTGGTAAAGACCGCCTCCCGTCGTGTACCCGCATCCTGCCATTCGTCGTTGTAGCCGACGAGACGGTACGAAAACCGCACGGCATCAGGGGCGGTGAGGTACGGCGTGGTGTAGGTGACGCGAAACGTCTGTTCCCCAGGTTGCAGCTCGACGGCCTCGCGCGCTGAATGCTCGGCTGATTCTGAGGCGACGGACTCGACGACGAGGTGCAGCTGGGACGGCACGGTCAGCTGCGCGTCCGGTAAAATCCAGGCAAGGCCTGTTGTCGTCTGAGCCCAGATGCGCCCGTCCTCCGACAAGCGCAGCGTTGGCAGTGTGCGGTCGGGGTCGGGCGAGCCCGGAATGCCGTCTTCCGACGTATAAAGTTGGAAGGGTACGCGCGTCGAGTGGTCCGCGAGGAATCTCTGCACGTCGTCACGCTTCACGCGAACGACCCCCTGGAGCGTCTGCACCCACAGAGAGCCTTGCTTGTCGAGGACAACACCCGTCGAAGGCACAAAGACATCGGGGGCTGTGGCCTCCAGTGTGAAAAAGGTTTTGCCGTCGAAGTACTGAAGGCCTGCATCACCCCCAATCCACGCTTGCGCCCCGACCGGCAGGACCGCCTTGACCGTTCCTGCTGCCAGACCCTCGCGCTCGCCGTATTCGGTGTTGGAGCCGTCGCGTGCGACGAAGAGTTGGTTGCGGGATGTGGTCGGGGCCCATAAGGCGTTGTCCGGCCCGATGGCCACCGAGCGCACGCGCAGGGGGCCGTTGAAGAGATTCTCCCAAGTGTTGCCGTTCCACTGGGCAAGTCCATATGCGGGATGCGCAAGGCAAGCGATGATGCGGCCCTGCAGGTCCCTGGCAACGCAGTTGATGAACGCGCCGCCATCGTCGGAATGAGGTGCCACGAGGACGGCGTTTCCAGGCGTAATCTGCCAGATACCACGGGGCGTCGCTGCAAACGCGGTCTGGGAGACTGGGTCGAACGCCATGCCCAACGCTTCTTTGGGTACGTTGGTCTTTGTCATTGAACCATCGGGGTCGATGCGCAGCACGGGCATGGTCTCGCTGCCAACCCAGATGGTGCCGTTCCCCGATACCGCTGCCGATACCTCATGGATGCCCTCGGGAAGGCGGATGCTCGTGAAGGCAGCACGCCGGAACCTGTCGATGCCGGCGTCAGTCCCCACCCATGTCCCACCGTCCTCGTCAAACCAGATGGGCCAGGGATAGGTGCCGCTCAGACCGTCGGCCTTCGTGAAGGCCTCGACCGCTGGGGGGGTGTTGTCCCGCTCGGCCTTTGCCATGGCCTCCGCCGACGCATACAGCACACCGCGCGTTGGGCTAGTCAGCCAAAGCGCGCCAGACGGGGATTCGCGCGCTTCGTTGGCATAGCCTGAAACAGGCTGTGCCACTTCGTGCATCGAGCGGCCGTTGTCCCGGTAAATGGCAACATCCGTGGGACGCCTGAGATAAAGCCGGCCCGACGGACCAGCGCCGAGGCGTCGCACACCAGCCGGTGCACCTTTGGCTGGCACGAGCGGGCCCCGTGCCCCGCGTGCAACTTCGAGGACAGTGCCCCGGATGACCCAGAGATTGCCATGGCTGTCGAAGATGGCGTCGTGGAAAATCCCCTCCTTAGTCGCCTGGGCAAAGACCTGCCACTGTTGGCCGTCGTAGCGCATGACGGCATCGGTGTTTACAGCCCATTCCTTGCCATCAGGTCCAGCAAACATGCGCCCGCGCAGACCGACATAGCCTGCCACCACCCCCTTGTCGACGAGATGACCGTCCTTGAGCAGGGTCGGACCGTGAGTGTCGTTGATTAGCCATAACCCGCCGTCGCTCGCGGGATAGACACGGTTGAGCTGCGGTTGCGCGTAGTGCTCGCCGGGTGGAGGCGTGAACTCGTCAAACCGCATGCCATCGAAGCGGGTGGCGCCGCGCGTGCCGGCAAGCCACATGAAACCGTCGGCGGTCCGCTCCACGCTGGACACATCCCCAGGCGCACCATCCTTTCGCAAAAACGCTGTGTGATGGAAGCTGCCGAGGGACTCGGGACTTGCATGGGGAGCGTCGGCGGCCCGCGCAGGAAGCAGCCATACGCAGGCCAGGAGAGTGATAGCGAGGACGGGGAGGCGCTCCCGGAATTGCATTGTTGTTCCTTACGGGGTTTGGGCATCCGGACACAGGCAGAGTGTACTGGGGGAGGCAGCGAGACAAGGGCCGCATGCGGCTCGTTTCCAATCCGATCGACGGACGGGTTGGCACCATGGACGTATTTCACAGCTGGACCTTGGCATGTCACCCGATGCGCGAACAATTCCCACCATTTGTGATGATGACCTCGTCACCAGCCTGGGCGCCTTTGAAAACCTTTACATCGACGTTGAGGGCCTCGATGGTTCATTGCACATCGTGCGGGGCGGGGGCGGTCCACCGGTCTACCTCCTCCCCGGATGGCCGCTCAATTGGTGGGAATACCGCAAAGTGCTTCCGCTTCTGGCCTGCATGTTCACGGTTGTAGCCATCGACATCAGGGGCATGGGCGCATCAGCGAAGCCGCCTTCGGGGTACGACAAGCGCACGATGGCCCGCGACATCGTTGGGGTAATGAATGCGCTCGGGCATGCCGCTGTCCACCTCGTCGGCAGTGACATCGGTGCAATGGTCGCGTACTCGGCGGCCGCCAATCATCCCGACCGCGTTGCATCGCTGACCCTTGTCGATGCACCGCATCCGTTCGAGGACATGGAAAACCTGCCACTTTGGGATCCCGATGGTACGGACCTCCAGCCCTGGTGGTTTGCCCTGCAACGCGCGAACGGGATTTCCGAAATCCTTCTCGACCAGCGCTACGCCGCCTTGCAGGGTTGGCTGTTTTCCCGGCTCTCGCCCAAGGGAGCCATCACGCTCTTCGACTGCGAGGTGTTCGCCAACGCCTATGCGACACCGGCCGCAACGCATGCAGCCGCCGAATGGTTCAGGGCGTTCCCGACCGACATGGTGCACTTCGCAACCGATGGGCCGCTCCAATGTCCCGTGCTCGGCATGGGTGGCGCATGGCAAGGCCTGCTCGGCCGCTTCCTTGCACGCGCAGCACCAGGCCATATGAGCGTGGTTACACAAGCGGGCGGCCACTGGCTTGCGCTCGAAGACCCCGAGTTCTTTCTCGAAGCCTTACTCAGACGCATTCATGCCGCCTGAGTTGTTGCCCCGGCGCGTCCGGGGCAACAACGTTCATCAGTGCAGGGCGTGGTCGTCGACGGGCGTCAGGAGCGGCGCATCCTTGTTCTTGAGCATGAAGACAATGAACTTCGCCGGTTCGGTTTTGCTCGCGTTGCGTCCGACGGTATGGATGTCGTTCGGACCCTCGTAAAAGGTGTCGCCAGGTTTGAGTGTTTCCTCCGGCTGCCCCTTGACTCCCATGATGATGGACCCTTCCAGCACGTAGACGATGGCATGGGCATCGTGGCGGTGGACAGGATCGACCGCGCCGGGCTTGAACTCGACGGTAAAGGCCGTGATCGCCTTTCCCGGCTCATCACTGAGCACCTTGGTCATCAGGTCGGTCACCGTGGCATGGGGCAGCTCCATCTTGCCAGCAAGGGCCGGAAGCGGGGCGAGGATGAGAGCGAGGAGGAGCGTTTTGGCGTTGAGCATGGTCGTGTCTCCGGAGTCAGTCGAGGTTGGCCTTGTCGAGGCCCCATTCCTTGTCGTGGCTGCCCGGGGGCGCCAGCGCAGCGACGTTCGCGCGGTTCCATGCATTGATTATCATGATGGCGAACGTCAGGTCGGAGATGTCCTTCTCCGAGAATTGCTCGCGCACGTCGTCGTAGAGCGCGTCCGGCACACCGCCTTGGGGGATGGCGGTCAGCGCCTCCGTCCAAGCCAATGCCGCACGCTCTCTTGTGGAAAACAGCGTCGATTCACGCCAGATAGCCACATGGTGCATGCGCAGCGGCCGTTCGCCATGCAGGGTTGCCTGCTTGACGTGCATGTCGACGCAGAAGGCGCATCCGTTCATCTGCGAGGCGCGGATTTTGATTAGATCGTGGATTTCCTTCCCGACGGCGGATTTGTCGTCGAGGAAGCTCAGTTCCATGAGCTTCTTGGTCATCTCGGAGGAGAGCTTCATGAAGTCGAATCGTTCGGTCATTGCGGGTGTCCTGCAGTCAGGGTCAAAGACGCATGCCGCACATGGCGAGCATGATGAGGGTGGCCAGTAGTGCGCCAAAGGACGCCCCCGCCCACCAGGTTCGGTTGGCCGTTTCGGTCTTCGTTCCATGCGCAAGCATCACGCTGCGCAGTCCGGAGAAGAGATGGCCGATGATGAGAAACACACCAAGGGCGTAGTGCGGGATAAGCCGCGCGCTCCACGCGTCGTGGATGAGTCCGTTGGGCGCACCGGTTGCAAAGTCCCAGCCGGTGTCGATGCCAAAGAACGCCCTGGCGAGTACGAACACCGAGTTCATGTGGCCGAGGACGTAGATGGACAGATAAAAGCCCGAGGCGACCTGGAAGGTGCGGTAGACGTCGAGCTGTTGCGCGCTCCAGCGCCAGGCAAGGATGAGTCCTGTGGTGACCTGAAAGAGCATGGCGAGGACAAGGATCGGCTCACCGACAGGCGAGCGATAGACTTTCCGCCCGAGCGCCATGACTTGCGCGTGGGCCTCCTGACCAATCCAGGCGAAGAGGTGGTTGGTCAGATGGAACGTGACGTAGGAAACAAGGATGAGCGCCGACACTCCATGGGCCACACGCAGTTGCGCGAGTGGGCGGTACGTGGGTGGAGCATGCGTTTTCGGCATGCGCATCGCCCAGGCGAGGGTCACGAGCCACAACAGGACCCAGGCCACCTCGTCGGGTACCGGGCTGTGGAGGAGGATCTGCATCACACCCAACATGCAGTACATCGTCGGGGCGACGACAACGGCGTAACCAAGTCTCCGTGCCCGCAACCGAAGCAGGGGTGACGCCTCGGCGTCTTGAATTCCGCAGACGGCGCGCAGAAAGCCGTAAACGGGTACCGAAAACATCAGGACAAGCATGATGCAGGCAACAAGGGCCCCGCCGCTCTGAGTACGATGACCAGCGTCACCAACAGCGTTGTGGAAAACGTCCACCATGCCTGGATACAGCAGTGCGTACACGGCAGGTGCCGCTGCGAGCAGCGTCAGGCGAAGCCCGGGGCGCGCCGTCGGCGCCTGCAGGCGGGACTGGTGGGCATGATCCATTGGGTGGCTCTCCTGGCGAGCGTCGCTTGGTATCGCGCCCGGCACGGGTTGCCGTCGCGTCACGCAGACTGCGCCGATCACATCAGGGGGTATTGCACGAAAGGCGCAGATGCCGGAGGCGGCGTATGGCGGCTATCTCGCGAGCGCTGTTACTGCAACGACGCAACACTTTCGTGTCGTCACACTCCACACTAAAGTGTGCGTGTTTTGGCTAAGCGAGTGTCGCCGGCGCGGTAACCGTCAGTCGAGAAAACCACGCTGAACGGCAATCATCACTGCGTGTGTGCGGTCGAGTGCGCCGAGCTTGGACATGATGCTGCGCATGCGTGATTTGACGGTGTCTTCGGAGACGAAAAGTGCCTCGGCAATCGCCTTGTTGCTTTGCCCTGCACCGGCGAGGCGCAGCACTTTGAGTTCACGGACGGTCAGCGGCTCGGAACCCGCATGGCGGGCGATGTCATAGGCAATTTCCGGTGCGACGACATGGCGCCCCATCAGTGACGAGCGGATGGCCCGGATGATTTCGTCCAGCGGGGCAGTCTTGAGCAGGTACGATGTCGCCCCCATCGACAGCGCGCGCGTGACCCGCGCGTCGCCCGGATAGCTCGTGAGCACGATGAGATTTGCTTCCGGGAATTCCGACCGGATGGTTTCGATGGCTCCGATGCCATCGATGTTGGGCATCTGCAGGTCGAGGAGGGCGACGCGGGGGCGATGCAGGCAATACATGGCGATGGCTTCGGCACCATCGGCCGCCTCGGCGACGACCTTCATGTCGACCTCGCGTGCGATAGCCGAGGCGAGGCCTTGCCGCATGGCCGGATGGTCATCGGTGATGAGGACCGTGATTGTGGACGCTGTTGCATCGGGCTCGTTCACCTTGAACCTCCTGATTTCTGAGCCCGTAGGAAACCACGCGAGGACCGCCCGTCGTACTCCAATCGTCGGCATACGTCGCGCACTTGGCAATACCCATTCGGATGATTCGGCGGGTTATGGATACATTAGACACGAAAGTGTCGTGAATTTTTCCACTTTCGTGTCCATCTGACGCCCATCCGCAGGTTTTCGGCAAGCATCACGCACCCTAGCCTAATGGTGCCGGCTCCCATGCGCCGGCATTGTCGGGGAATGAGCCATGTCGTGTGTCTTTGCGCCGAGTCAAACGCCCGCTGGCGATCCCGTCGGCCGTCCGAGCCCGCGTACGAGGGGCGGGCTCAGCCCATGGCAGTTGCGCATAGCCCAGCATCACCTCTCCCGCGAGGTATCCATCCAAAGTGCTCTGTTGGCTGCCGTGTCCGAATGCGGCGTGTCACGGAGCCACTTCACGCGGGCATTCAAGGTCAGTACCGGCGTGACCCCGTCGCGCTGGCATCTTCAGGAGCGTATGCGGCGCGCACAGGACCTTCTCGAAGGCAATGAGCCCATCGTTGTGATAGCCGTGGCACTTGGCTTTTTCGACCAGGCCCACTTCACGAATGCGTTCACCAGGGTCTTCCGGATGTCACCAGGAATCTACCGAAAACGTCTCGAGAAATGACCCTTGCAAAGAGCGCAGTATTTGGCACCGTCGCGCGAGCCGGCGGCTTAGCGGCTTTCAATCACTGGCCCGGTTGTCCAGGCCTACCGAAGCATTTCAATCCAGAGGTGACACATGAACGCAAGACGAAAGGCAGTGGTACTCGGCGGTCACGGCATGACCGGCGTAAAGGTGGTGAGACTGCTTGAAAGCAGGGGATGGGATGTGTTCGCTGCATCGCGCCGCACGGGGGTCGACCTTCTCTCGGGCGAAGGAGTGGCGGATGCGATGAGGGGCGCCGAGGTTGTCGTTGATGCGACAAACGTGCCGGCCTATGATGAAGAAACGCTCAGGACCTTCTTTGCCAGAGCCGCTGCGAATATCATTCCAGCCGCGCGGCAGGCAGGGATTCGCCACCACGTGGTGCTCTCGATTGTGGGCATCGACACGTTACCGCACATTACCTATGCGCAAGGAAAGATAGCCCAGGAGCAAGCAGTAGTGGAGTCTGGTGTGCCATACACCATCGTACGCGCCACGCAGTTTTTCGAGTGGCTTGGGGTCATGGCTGACGACTTCACCAAGGCGGATGTGGCCGCTGTACCTGATGCCTATCTGCGCCCGGTTGCCATTGACGACGCCGTTGCGGCGCTGGTCGACGTGGCTTCCGCACCACCCATCAACGGCGTCGTGTCGGTGGCGGGTCCCGAGGAGAATACGTTCGAGACCTGGATTCAGCGTTACTTCGACCTGACCGGCGACAAGCGGACGTGCATAACCTCCAAGGAGGCCGCGTATGCTGGCGGGAAGCTCGAGCAGCGGTCCCTGGTGCCTGAACAGGCGACGATCACCGGCGCTCAGTCGTTCGAACACTGGGCGACGAGTGCGACCGGGAAGGCGGTCCTGGCGGGAATCAACGTCGCATGACTCGAGCCGGGCAGGGGTGCGTCGGGCGGTCGGGTAATCTGCTTGCCGCCCACGTGGTGGGCATCGCCGCCCGGCATCCGTCGGCTCGCGCGTCCATCGTCGAGTTCGATGCCGGCAATGCGCTTTCACGGACACCGCGTCGATGAGCGATGCTGCCCCGGCTCTCGAAACGATGTTGCGTCGGCACCGGGAGCTATTCGACGCCATTCCCTGCGCGGTGGCCGAGGTCGACTCGCGCTCGTTGTTCGAGACGGCACGAGCGCTCACGTCTTCCGGTGTCACCGACTACGAGGCGTATCTGACGGCCCATCCGGATATCAATAACAGGACACGCGATGGACTGCGGTTCATCACCGCGAACGCCGAGTTCCTGCGTATGGTCGGCGCTCGGCACGAGACGGACATCCTTGGACCCATCGCCCGCTTCCTTCCGCAGACGAGTCACTGCGCGAAGTTCATTGCCGCCTGTGCGGCGGGTGAGTCGCGCATTCAGGCGGACATGCCACTGGTCCGGTGTGATGGTACGGTCATGGCCTGCCACCTCGAGACGTCTCTCAAGCTAATCGACGGGCGTCCGCACACCAGCATCGTGACCCTATACGACCTGACCGAGCGGGTCACCGCCGAGGAGCGGCTTGCCGAGGCGCAGGCGGAGAGCATGCACGCAGCCCGCGTCACCATGCTCGGCGGCCTTAGTGTTTCCATCGCACACGAGATTGCCCAACCGCTAGCGGTAATCAATCTTGACGCGCTCGCCCTGAAAAACTGGGCGTCCCGTCCCGCGCCGGACATGGCCGAGATTGGGGAGTTGTCCACGCGTCTGCTCGCGCAGACCACCCGCGCCATTGAGCTCCTTGGCAATATCCGTGCGATGGCACGTCGTGCGCCGCCGGAACCTGCGGTGCTCGACCTCAATGGCGTCACCGAGGCCAGCGTCCGGTTGGTGTCACACGACCTTGGCCGGAACAAGGTCGCACTGGGGCAGGACCTGCATCCCGTCGCACTTTGGGTCAATGCAGACCGGGTCCAGGTCGGACAGGTGCTGGTCAATCTCTTGTCCAACGCGGTTCATGCGCTGACTTCCCAGCCCGCGCCAGGGCGCCGCATCCATGTCGCGACCAGGGCCGACGGCGCCGACGCGGTGCTCACCGTTGACGACAACGGCCCCGGCCTGGACGCGGCGATGGGCGAAAGAGTCTTCGAGCGGTTCTACACGACTCGGGCAGGGGGCCTCGGCATCGGCCTTTCGATGGCGCGCTCGATTGCCGTCACCCATGGGGGCACCCTTGCCCTCGGCGAGGCACCGGTGGGATGGCGGACCCGCTTCGTGCTTTGCCTTCCAAGGGTCGCTGCGGTGTGATGTCGTCGGATGCGCATACCCGGTTTGGCATGAGGGGAGTGGGGCGTTGACAGGGTATGCTGACCCGCTAGGATCGCGGGACACTTCCCGGTCCACCCGGAATGTGCCCGAGCCGTTGCGAGAGAGTGCGTTCCCCGTGTCCCACTCTCTCCGCCAAATCTCTATACATCCTCAAGAAGCCGTGCCGCGGGATTATCTGCGGCACTGCCTGCTTGGAAGTAGCCCATTACGCTCGACACCGAACGGTGCTCCGTCATCTGCATGATCGCCGGTAGCGACACGCCTTGCTTACTCGCTTCGGTCACAAACCCTGAGCGCAGGCTATGCCCGCCAAAGTCACCTTCCAGGCCGGCCAGCCGCGCCCGGCGCTGCACGATCTCGCCCACCGCGGCCGGAGACAGGGCAGGGCCGACGCGGTGTTTCCACAACCGCCGAAAAATCGCCCCCTCGACGATGCCGGCGGCGGCCAGCCACGCCTCCAATGCCTGCGCCGCCCGATCCAGCACAGGCTTGTCGGGAGTCGAGGTGGCGGTCACGCCGGCCTGCTGGGTCTTG
Organism: Luteibacter sp. 621; assembly: GCF_050435445.1. Lineage (NCBI taxonomy): Bacteria > Pseudomonadati > Pseudomonadota > Gammaproteobacteria > Lysobacterales > Rhodanobacteraceae > Luteibacter > Luteibacter sp. 621. The sequence goes on from NZ_JBNDKI010000009.1 coordinate 146,694, forward strand.
CTGTGTTCCAGGCGATAGATAAAGCCCTGCGGCCCGATGCGGCGCAAGTCGCGCAGATCGGCGGCTGCCACCTCGCTGCGCCGACGGCCGCCACTGGCAAAACCAAAGCAGAGCAGGGCGCGGTCACGCATGCCTTCCAGGCTGTCGTCGCAGGTCGCCAGCATGGCCTCGAGTTCGGCCAAGGTGATGGCGGTCTTCTTGCGCGGCCGTTCGCCGCGCTTGACCGCGGCCCGGGCGGCGCGGCTGAGCACGGTGCGAATCGCCGGCTGCTCGCACGGGTTGGTCACATGCTTGAGCCGATGCGCCGTGGACAGGACGGCGACCCGATGGCGGACGGTTGCCAGCGTCCACGGACCGGGCTTGGCCTTGAGGCCGGATGCCACCAGGGCTTGGTCGACGGCTGGTGGCAATTCCCAGACCAGCTCGCCATCGGCCGTGCGCCGCACCACGTGATCAACCACGAACTGCAGCACGATGGCTTCGGGCACCGGTAGCGCTAACTCGACGCCGTAACGCGCCGCGTGCCAGCCGGCCCAATAGCGCAGGGCGCTGGCGTAGCTACGCGTGGTGTTCGCGGCCGCCGCCTCAGCGAGCAATTCGCGCACAGCGTCGGCTGCTTGCTGCGCCAACTGGATCGGCAATGCGAGGCTGGAGGCAGGCTGGGCCAGGGTCGGGATCGTGGAAATATCTTTCATACTATGTAATGTATACTACGGATGAAGGCATCTAGCCGCGATAATCATCACTTATCGTCAGTAGAGAATCAAAGGGTAGGGCGGCTGATCGAGGAGAGCCGAAATGGCACGTGGCATCACCGAGCAAGACGTCCATCAAGCTGCGTACGACTTGGTCATAGCCGGCGAACGACCGACGGTCGAACGGATTCGCGCGCACCTGGGCACCGGCTCGCCCAACACGGTGATCCGTCATCTGGACAGCTGGTGGCTTGCTCTGGCGACCCGCCTGGGAGAGGAGGGGGGCAAGGCACCCCTTCCGGATGCACCCGCGGCACTGGCTCGCCTCGCCGGTGAGTGGTGGGATGTGGCCATGCGAGAGGCGACTGATCACGCTGCCGCCAGACTGGCTGATGCCCACGCCGCCCTGGCAGCCGAGCGCACCGCTCTGGACGATCGCGAACGACTACGAGTGGATGAATTCGAGCGCATGGAGGCCGACATCGTCGCGGCACAGCCGGGCGCAAAACGTCGAGCACGTGCGTGCGGTGGAGAATCGCTCTCACGCGGAAGTGGACCGCGTGCGTCAGGAAATGCGCGCCCTGCAGAAAGAACTTGAGATGACCCGTCAGGCACACCAGAGCGCGTTGGTTGCGCAGCGTGATCGAGAAGCTGCGCTTCAGGAGCGAGTTACGGAGGCCGTCCGCGATGCAGCGGTCGCGCATGCCCAAGCTGCCTCCCTGACGCATCAAACGCCCGGGGCTGGCAAACAAATCAAGCCCGGTAAAAAGCGCAAGGCCTCAGCGCAAAGCAACGCAGCTTCCAAGAAAACCGTACCCCGGAGGCGCCGGGCTGATCGTCCAAAGGCATGATTCGGGGCATGACCGATCAAAAGACAGGGCGGCGTGCCCCGAAAAGCCAATGGTCCTACGGGTCCGGTCCCGCGAGCGCCGCGGCCCGGCGGAACACTTGCTCATCTCGCGGCAGCAAAGATCGGCGCCACTGGAGGGCGGAACGTTGGCTCCCATAACCGATTAGGGTGAGTTGCTAACTTCAATGCGCACTACAGCTATACCGGGCCGGAGTCACTGACTTGGTCAGCCCGGATTAGTCTTCGCGCATGACCTGGAACACATTCCCTTCGGGGTCGCGCCCGTCGTACATCTCGTAGGGAAAACCGTCGTAGCGCTTGGTCTTTCCTACTCGAACACCGCCAGCCTTGAGCTTTTCACGATGCGCCGCCAGGTCCGATGTGATCTTGAACACAATTTTCGTGGTCGGACCGGCCTTCTCATCAGCATCCTCGGCGGAAGGTTCGGCCGGCCTTTCGCGGTAGCGCTCACCCATAAGGTGAAGTGCCAGCTCAACCGCACCCGCGCCGAATACTACCCACTCGCCCTCGATCTCCTCTGTGACGGGAAGCTCGAAATGCTTCAGATAGAAAGACTTAGCCGCGGGGAAATTGCGTACATAGATGATAAGCCGCGCCAACGTGAGGGGCATGGTGGGTTCGTCCTGACTTGACAGATGAAATGCGAGAGGCCCATTCGCAACGACTTGCGAATGAGTTCAGCAGACGTGCGAGGGGATGGCCACTTGGTCAATAGCGGTTGCGTCATGCATCTTGCTTGGTCCCTGCGGGTGCGTTGGTCGCGCCTCGCTTCCCGGCGCACAAGTGCGACAAATCGAATGTACACAATGCGGGCCTGTTCGGCGACAGCAATACTCCTGCCGTCGCACCAATAATGTGTCTAGCCTGAGGGCGTCCCACCGGTTGTCGGCAGGGCAAATCGGCGGCGGCACGCTCTCAGACGCAGTTGGTGGGTCGCCGACAACAAGAAACGCTGGTCGCCGATGCTAGCCGTCGATGGATACCTCAGGTGCAGGCCGGTAGCAGTGTCGTTAGCCGTGCCGTCGCGACATCGTTAATGTCGGTGAAGGCCTAGCCAGAAACGGTGTCGTCGAAAAGTGTGCCCCGATCAATCCAGCCCTCGGAGCAAAATCAACCACCTTGCGCGGAGTCGACGCGCCTGGCGATAGAATTACTGACCGACGACGAGGTAAATGGCTAGGCGACACAGTTATTGGCCGACGACAAGGCTCAAGGCATTGCGAAGGCTCGTTTTCAGACGACGCTTCGTATTTGACATAATATACATTATGCGCATACATACGTACGCCTACGCGGGGCCTGGTCCACGCAGAAACTGGCTTCAGAAGGCTCTTCCCCATGGTTGTCGCTAGCTGACATGGTACCGGGCAACTGCGATTGGTCTTTAGGGTGTCTAGCGTCATCGCACCGACTTGACTTGAACAATCACACGGGTGGGTCCGTTCACCGTGTCGACCCACACGACTACCGTGGCGCGAGATCCGCCGATCGTGAGATTGAAGAATCGATCGGCGCCCGAATCCGTCAATGCCACGCAGCCACTGGGAAAGGAGATCTCACATACGGCGATCTGCACAAGATTGTCGAGCTCTGGCACATCCAGCCCCAGGAAAACCTCGGTCTCGCCGTCAACAGCAGCTTGAGTTGCAACACTTGCTCGCACGCTTATCGAGCGCCTCTCACAAGCAACCAGCGCCCAGCCAGACCAGCCCACAGCGGATACGTCGGACAACCGACCAGGGTGCCGATGGCAAGCAGGATGTGTATGACCTGGTTGGCCTTGTCGGTTCCCGGCGGTGCGTGACCGTTATCGGAAATAGGGCCGTGCAGGATGGCCGTGTCCACAAACGCCGCATACCCGATCGGGAAAATACCGATCAGGATGAGCCCTACCCCCGCCACGACACCCAGCCAACGGAGACCCGTCGGCAGCCCGGCGGCATTCCTTTGGCATACGACGATGAGCCATACGCCGAGCGCTCCTTGGGGAATCATGTAGAGCACATCAGCTACGACGCTGGCCGACCCCAGCACCATCAGCGCAACGACCAGGACGAGAAAGACAATGGCCGCAACCGCCCCGCCCCGTCCCGCACCGGGCGAGCGTTGGCGAGCGAGCGCCCCCAGTACGAGCACCAGGGGAATCAGGCAGAGAGACTGGACGATGACCCCGGCGTCATGGCTCCTGAGCAGGATGTGAGCGGTCTGCCGATCGGCGGGCCTCATCACGAGGAACACGATCAGGCATGCAAACGCCGCTAGGCCGATAGCGCCGCTGACGATCGCCAACCAGCCAGCACGGCGATTTCCCGGGCCGGGATCCTCGAAAACAGTCTGCGCGCTCATTCGAGTTCTCCATCGCAATGCTGCGAAAGCCGGTTCAAGCGTGCATTGACTACATCGGCGGCGCAAGCACCCCAGGCCCCCATTCCGCCGCCTTTCGGTGGCGCAGCTGCCTTTCGGTCAGCGTATGGACCTTGCCCATCGCATCGTGAACCCGCGTGGCGCAAGCCTTGGGCTCAGTCGCCGCGGCCCGGTCGTAATCGCGCAGCATGGCTTCGCGAATCTCATGCGGTGTCAGGGTTCCCCGGTCGCTGGGCGGAAGGCTGGCCATCACGCCTCCGTTCCTTGCGCCAGGTAGACACACAACACCTGATGTTCGTGAGCATCATCGGCCAGAGCGATGCTATCGCCATCGACCGAAGCACCATCCAGGGTTAATAAGGCCGTTTCACCCGACCCAGCCCGGCGCAACTCGATTACATAGGTGGCTGCGCCGTGCCGGTAGGTAACGGTGTAGCCCGCCCACCTTGCCGGCACGCAAGGTGCGATGCGCAAGCGCCCCTCGACGAGCGTTACACCCAGGAGCGACTCGAGCAGCAAGCGGTACATCCAGCCCGCTGAGCCCGTGTACCACGTCCAGCCGCCGCGGCCGACATGCGGAGAAACCGCGTACACGTCGGCGGCGAGCACATAGGGTTCGACCTTATAGGTGCTGACGGCGGCTGCATTCGCCGTGTGGCCGGAAGGAAGGATCATCCGGGCCAGGTCCCATGCCTGTTCGGTCTGGCCCAGGCGGGCGAAGGCCATGGTCGCCCATACCGCGGCATGCGTGTATTGCCCACCATTCTCGCGGACACCGGGCAAGTAACCCTTGATGTAGCCCGGGTCCATCGACGTGCGATCGAAGGGCGGATCCAGCAGCTGGATCAGGCGCGCTTTCGGGCGAACCAGGTGGGCATCGAGCGAACGCATCGCCTGGTGGGCGCGTTCGTCACCTGCCCCACCCGAAAGCACCGCCCAGCTTTGCGCCACCGCGTCGATGCGGCACTCGTCGTTGCTGGCGGACCCAAGCGGCGTGCCATCGTCAAACCACGCGCGCAGATACCACTCGCCATCCCAGGCATGCGCTTCGCTGTTCGCGGCAAGCCGGTTAGCCTCCTCGGTGCAGCGCGCGGCGAACGCCTCGTCACCATGTGCTGCTGCTACCGGGGCGAATTCCCGCAGCACATGGATGAGGAAGAACGCCAGCCAGACGCTTTCCCCCTTCCCGCCCTCGCCTACCCGGTTCATGCCATCGTTCCAGTCGCCACTGCCCATCAAGGGCAGCCCATGCGCCCCACGCGGCATCGAGTGCATTAAGGCCCTTACGCAATGCTCATAAAGCGTGCCCCGGGTACCGGAGAGGCGCGGCAGGTCGTAGAAGGACTCCTCGTCGGGCCTAAGGGCGCGCGCTTCGATGTACTCGACCGATTCGTCGAGCACCGCCGTGTCGCTGCTGGCCATGACGTACCGGCTCGTCGCCAGCGGCAACCACAGGAAATCATCCGAGCATGCGGTACGCACGCCCCTGCCGGATGGCGGGTGCCACCAATGCTGCACATCGCCCTCGATGAACTGGCGCGCGGCGCAAATCAGCAGCTGCGCCCTCGCGATCGCGGGCGCCGCATGCTGGGCCGCCATGGAATCCTGCAGCTGGTCGCGGAAGCCGATCGCACCGCCGGACTGGTAATACCCACTACGCGCCCATAACCGGCTCGCGATCGTCTGGTAGAGCAGCCAGCCGTTCGCGAAGATATCGACGGTAGGCTCCGGGCTTTGCACCTGTACCGCGCCGAGCAGGTTACGCCATTGCGCGCGCACCTCGACGAGCTCACGCGCCGCGGCGCCATCCTGGCGATACCGCTGCACCAGTTCACGGGCCTCGTCCTCGCTCGCGCCCATGCCCAGCCGGAATACCACATCACGCGACTCACCGGGCGCGAGGGGGATGCTCACGCGCAACGCGCCACACGGGTCCAGCCCTGCCCCCACCCGGTTGCTCCAGCCCTGCCGGCGCAGGGCCAGTGGCGACGATGCGCGGCCATTGCGCCCGAGAAAGTCGCCACGATCGCCGCCCATCTCCCGGTCAGCGTCGCCCACGTCGAAGAAGGCGATGCGGCCGGGGAAATCGCCGTTATACGCGTTGCGCGCGAACAAGGCGCCCGTCATTGCATCGATATCGGTCACCACGTGCATGGCGTTTTTTTCGCGAACGTCTCCCAGCACCCACTCCACGTACGCTGTCGCGGTAAGCAGAATGGCGTCGGTACCGTGATTGGTGATAGTCAGCACCTGAAACCGGACAGGTGCGTCGCGCGCAACAAACACTTCCAGCCGCGTGGCTACGTTGCGCTCCGTGTGTTCGAACACCGTGTAACCGAACCCATGGCGCGTGGTGTATGAACCCTCCCCGCGCATGGGCAGTGCCGAGGGCGACCAGGCGTGGCCCGTCGCTTCATCGCGCAGGTAGAGGGCCTCGCCGCAGGCATCCTCCACCGGATCGTTCTGCCACGGCGTGAGCCTGCAGCCATGGGCGTTGGCGGCCCAGGTATACGCGCTACCGCTCTCCGAGATGATGCTTCCGAAACCCGCGTTTGCCAGGACGTTGCACCAGGGTGCAGGCGTAGCGGCACCCTGCTCCAGCGTGATCACGTATTCCGTGCCGTCAGCGGAGAACGCGCCGCTGGCTTGCGTGGAGGTCATTACGGGCTCGGGCACACTGGGTGCCCAGCCCGCCGGAGCGGCGATAGCCGGCCGCGGCCCCATGCGATGGCGCTCCATCTGTTCCTGCAGCGAACCCAGCGTATCCACCACCACGATCCGCGCACTCGCCTCCATCACCAGCCTGTCTTCGTACGACAAGGGTTGCGCGGCGCGGATGTACACGCCCCCCGGTCGATCCAGGAGGCTGGCCTCGGCACCTGAGGCGAGCAACCCAATCAATGCATCGTGCAAGGCCTGGCGATAGCCGGTGCTGTCTTCGTTCCAGATCACCAGGTCCACGGCCAGCCCGCGGAGCCGCCAATACGCAGTCGCGCGGATAAGGTCACGCGCGATATCAAGGCGGGCGATGTCGCCGATGCGGAGCAGCACGATCGGCAGGTCACCTGAGACCGCCTGCCCCCAAAGTCCGGACTGCCCGCGCGTGTTCGCCGCGATCAGGGATGGTGCCGCGCGCATGGCCGCATTCGCGTAGATGATGGACGTGGCCATATGCTCGAACAGCTGCGCATCGGCGAGCGTAGCATTGGCCTGGCGCAACGTCACCTGGCTATGCGTCCACGCAAGGTCGAACACGCGATCGCAGAGATGCCGATCCCGGTACTTCTCGATGAGCCGCATGCAGTGGCTGCGCTCGTCGCCGATGCCCGTCACGAAATCGAGGGTAGCCGTCTGTTCGGGTTCGAGCGTGATGCGTACACGAATGGCCACTACCGGGTCCAGGACGGGGCCTGCGGTGCCGGACAACTGACGCATCCCTGCGGAAAGCGCGACCGGATCGGCCGTACTGCGGCCACGGCCGATGAACTGGGCCCGGTCGGTTTCATAGGATATTTCATCGATATCCGCATCGTGGACGGCGACCAGGTGGCACATCCAGGGCGGCTTCTCTGCTGAGGAACGGGCGCGGCGCGTGCATAGCAACGCCTGCACCGACGGCACGATCTCGGTGGTAACGAACAGCTTGCTGAAGGCGGGGTGTGCGGTGTCGCTGGCGGGATCGGCGAGCACCACCTCGGCGTAGCTGGTCAGCTCCACGGTGCGACGCGTCTTGTGGCGATTCGTGATGCGCGTACGCCGAAGCTCGATGTCGTCTTCAGGCGAGACAACAATCTCCGTGTGCGTTTCGAAGCCCCGTTGACGTACCCGGAATTCGGCCCGCGACTCGGCGAAGATTGCTTCGAAGCGCTCGGTCTCGCGCATCACGGGCTGGTAGGCCGTGCTCCAGACCTCGTCATTGGAAGGGTCGCGCAGGTAGCAGAACATGCCGTGATGATCGCGCGTGATGTCCTCACGCCAGCGTGTCACGGCCATGGTGTCACGCCGGCTATAGCCGCCACCTGCGCTGCTCACCATGACGTGGTAGCGACCATTGGAGAGCAATTGCACGGCGGGCCGCGGACGATTCGGGTCAGTAAACAGGCGTAACCGGGTCTCGGGGGCCACCGCCTGCTGCACGCTATCGCCGATGCCCGTGTGCTTGAGGTATTCGCTGGACGAGAAAGGCACCCGTTCCTGCAGCAAGAGGCTCGTGGCCGTCACGTTCGGATCCGATTCGAACCGGCGTCGCATCGGTTGATCGAGCAAGGCATGCCCGATCGCCAATAGCGACATCCCCTGATGGTGGGACATGTACGATTGCACGATGGCTGCGTCCTGGCCGGGCCGCAGGCGCGATGGCGTGTAATCTACCGCTTCGTACAGGCCGTACCGGCCCGCCATGCCCCCATCACTCAGGCGCCAGAGATTCGTGGTGGCCGCCGCGGGCGACACCATCAGTGCGAGCACGGTGGCGTACGGTGCGACGACCAGGTCATCGCCCAGGCCGCGCTTCAACCCCAGGCCGGGTACCCCGAAGGCGCGGTACTGGTAAGTCATGTTCGCATCGACGGCGTTGTACCCGGATTCCGAGACGCCCCATGGCACCCCGCGCTGCTTGCCGTACTCAATCTGTCGCGCAACAGCATTGCGCATGGTTTCGTCGAGCAGGCTCCCTTCGTAGGTCGGCATGACCAGCACGGGCATCAGGTACTCGAACATCGAGCCCGTCCACGAGAGCAGCACGGGCAAGCCCTCCGCCGTCGTCAGCAGGCGCCCGAGCGAGAACCAGCTGGCCTGAGGTACCTGCCCCTGCGCGATCGCCACGAAGGTGGTCAGGCGCGATTCGGAGGCAAGCAGGTCATAGAAGGACACATCGAGCGCATGCCGTTCGAGGTCGTAACCGATGGAGAACAGGCGTCGGTGCTCGTCGTACATGAACGCCTGGTCCATCACGGCGAAGTTCGCCGCGAGAGCCGCGGCGTCCTCCAGCTTGCGGATCTGTGAACGTGCCCGTTCGCCGCGCACGCTGCCTGTTTCCATGGCCAGTTGCGTGAGCGAAGGGATCGACACCGTTCCTTCGACATCGCCGTCCCACCAGGTGGCTTCAGCGACCAGATCGTCACACTGCCCGGTCAGTTGTTGCAGCCAGAAGGCAACGTCATCAGACGGCTCGCTCAAAAGCGAGCCAGGCAGCGCTTCGGCCCGGGCCTGCTGATCCAGCGCGAACTCCCGCACTTCGCCCATCGAGGCCGGCGGTGCATCCAGGGCCGTGGCCAACACCCTGGACCAGGCGCGGAGTTCAGGGGGGCTCGCGAACGACAGTGCCGCATCGAGAACAGCCAGCGTATCGCGCAGCCCGTCTATGGATTCGCGGCGAAACACGGGTTGCTCGGCCAGGCCTAATAGCCCGCGCTGCAGGGTGATGAGGTGGCCGGCAAGGTTGCCGCTATCGACGCTGGAGACATAGCGAGGGTGCAGTGGCTGGAGCGTCTCGGTGTCGTACCAGTTGAGGAAATGGCCACGGTACCGCTCAAGCAAACCCAGGGTCGCCAACGTGGCAGCCGTGCGCTCGAGGACACGGCCGGCGCCCAGGTAGCCGAAATCGTAGGCTGCTAGTCCCGCCAGTAAGCCCAGGCCGATATTGGTTGGCGATGTGCGCCGTGCCACGTGTGGCTGCGGCACCATCTGCAGGTTGTCTGGCGGCAGCCCGTGGTCGTCGGGGCCACCATGCACCTCGAAGAATGCCCAGGTGCGGCGCGCGAGCTGGCGCAGGAACGCAAGGTCGTACGCGGTGGGTACGTAGCGCCGGCTCGTGGGCGACCGGCTAACCCACCACGCGATCACGGGCGAAAGGGCCCACAGCAGCAACCAGGGTAGCGCCAAGGCCATGGCCGACGGCCGCAGCGCGATAAGCGCTGTCGCCACGACGAGGGCAGCCGCAGGGCCCGCCCACAGGGCCGCCCATGGCACACCCCGATGGTTACGCCCCAGCTTTGCCACGACGCTCGATGAGCGCCATTCAAGCAAGTGCCGGCGACTGATAACGACACGCCATACCGACCGAAGCATCGCGTCCAGCCCCGCGTGCGCATCGTGCGGCAGGGAGGCGATCGCCAGTGCAAGGCGCGCCGCATGGTTGCCTAGCGCAGTGACCGCGACGTGCGCCTGTTGTCGCCAGCCGATATCGCGTGGCTTGCGAACCGCATCGATGGCGGCCTGCAACAGGATGGGCAGCAACGCCATGGAAAGCACCGCCAGCGTCCAGGTCACGACCGGCGCGATCGCGAGCCAGCCCGCGATCAACAGGAACACGGTTGCTGCAGGAACGACACTGCGGCGCAGGTTATCGAAGATCTTCCATCGGGAAAGACCCCTCAGGTCATTGCGCCGCCAGCCCGCAGCGGCCGGTACCACGGGAAACAGCCAGGGCAGCAGTTGCCAGTCACCACGCATCCACCGGTGCCTGCGTTGGCTCTCATCGATATATCGATCAGGCATGGCTTCGAACACGAGCACATCACTGAGCAGTGCGGAGCGCGCGACGCAACCTTCGATCAGATCATGGCTCAGTACGCGCTCGGGCCTGAAGCGCCCGGCCATCGCGTGTTCGAAAGCGTCGATATCGTAAATGCCCTTGCCAATGAAGGACCCCTCATGAAAGAGATCCTGGTATACATCGGAGGTGGCTCGGGTGTACGGGTCCACACCCGCGTCGGCACCATAAAGGCGCGCATGAAGCGAGCGCGCCTGGGCTGGCAATGCGATGCCGACACGCGGCTGCATGATGCCGTATCCCGATGTGACGACGTGATCGGCGGCATCGAATACCGGCCTGTTCAAGGGATGATCCATCGCGCCGACCAGCAAATGCGCGGTATCGCGCGGCAGATGGGTATCGGTATCGAGCGTGATGACGTAACGGATGGGCGGCAGATCCTCGATGCGCCCCACGATGAGCTGGAAGCGTTCCCTGCCCTGCCCTCGCAGCAGGGCGTTCAATGCCGCCAGCTTGCCGCGCTTGCGATCGGCGCCGATCCAGCGCTGTTCGGTCTCGCTCCATTCGCGCGGCCTGTGAAGAAGAAAAAACCGGTCCGTTCCACCGCTCGCATATGTCGTGTTCAGGCCGTTCACGCGCTCCAGCGCGTGTTGGAGAATCGCCGCGTCACCCGGCAGCGTCGGCGACCCGGCGTCCGTGAAATCGGTGAGCAACGTGAAGCTCAGCGCGTCGTCACGGTTCGCCAGGAATCTGATCTCCAGCGCGTCTATCAACTCATCCACATCGCCGAACTCACCCAGCAACGTCGGAACGACCACCATGGATCGGGCTTCAGCGGGGATTCCCTCGCTGTAATCCATGCGCGGAAGGCGGTCGGGGCGGGTCAGGAGGGATGTCGCCAGGTTCAACAGCCCGAGCGCGAACTGGCTCGCCAGTATGGCGGCAGCCACCGCCAGTGCCACGAACAGACCTGTCCCGAGGTTCGCGAGCATGCCTGCGCCCATGAGGGCGACCGTGAGAGCGAACGTAACCGTGACCAGCACCGCCATCGAGAGGCGGAACGGCGGCGTGGGCGTCCGGGGAACGCGGCCCTTTGAGCGGGTGGCAGCCATGCCAAGCTGCTGTTTCATCGCCGGCAACCCGTCGCCCTGAAGGTGATAGCCAACGTGACGGGAAAGGCCCTCCGTCACCTGGCTTGCTTCGAGCACGGCGCGCGCGACATGCAGTTCGTCGAGCTTACCCTTCCGCGCGAGCCGCTCGATCCGGTGGCGGTAATCGTCGCGGCTGGCGAAATCCATCCGTGCGTAAACGGCGGCGGGATCAGCGCGCAAGGTGGCCTCAACCAGGCTTGTGCGCTCAACCAGGGTCTTCCAGTCGATCATGGCGAGCATGCGCAGGCTGCCGATGCTGTTACCTATCGACACCTGTTGCGCCGCTTGCTGCTGGGACTCGACCTGGACGAGATAGTCGATGCTCTGGCCGGATTCCGCGAGCCGCTGTTCCACCCAGCCCAACGGCATCGCAAGCGCCGGGCCCTGCCCTTGCAGGCGACGAACGAGCTCGGCAACGAACGGGGCGCTCATGACCGGCGACGAACGCGCCATATCTGCGACGACGAGTACGACATTCTTTGCGTCGTCCGCCGCCATCCGGGTCATGGCATTGGCCCAGCGCGTCGCCCTTCGGCGGCCCGCACGATCCAGGGTGACACGCACGGCAATGCGGCGCAGGTTCTCGATCAGGGCGATGCGCAGCATGATGGGCACAGCCCATAGCTCGCCGAGGTTCAGCGGCGCGACGGACTGATACGACGTGAGGAAACGGGTCAGGCCGGCCTCATCGATGCGGCCATCGCCGTGGGCGATGACCTCCAGTGCGATGTCATAGGCGCGCGGCAGGCCTTTCGATGCCCCGTCGTCGAGCTGCACCAGCTCGCGGCTGTAACCGTTCGGGAAATCCCGCTTTGCCGTCCGGATCTGCTCTTCGATGAGGTACAGGTTATCCAGCAGCCACTCGCCAGCAGGAGTCGTCGCCTCGCCGCGCTCGCTCGCCGCCATGAGGCCGCGACAGGCCTCCAGGATCGTCAGTTCGTTATCGGCAAGGCGTGGCAACAGCCACTCGGGTGCATGCACCCGCGCGATCCGGTGACGGCCAGCGAGTATAGGGCCATGCGCTTCCAGTTGATCCGCGTTGAACAGTTCCGCGCGTATCACGGGTTCACGCTCAATGCGCGCCGAGGTGCGCCGCCGGCGAGCGCCGAGCAGGATCAGGTCCCCGCCGAACGTGGTGCGAGGAGATCCATGGGTTTTGATCCTGCGAGGGGGGTGGCGAACGCCCGGAAACGGCAGTCTCCCCCTCGTTGCGTTACGGTAGCGCGAGGGTCACGTCGCGGCGGGTAGCCGATGCGTTCGAGTCGGCTCGGGTGTTACTAACCGCCCGGGAACACCAAACTACGATCATCGTCACGCCCATGCCGCCATCATCGCCGAAGGATCAACCGCGATCCGGCGCAAGGGGCCCATATGACTGTCATCCTGTTCGAACTGGCGCCGCAGGATCGGATGTGTATCAACGTCGAGCTACGCTCCGATGTCCAGTACTGGACCAGAAAGCTCGCCGTATCCGAGCTCAAGCTGCGCCGGGCCGTAGAGCATGTAGGTACTAACACCTACGATGTCATTGACGAACTACGACGCTGCCGGGTCCATTGACCTGCGAGGGGCGCTCTGAGCATGCCCAGCCTGGAAACAGCCCTGATGACCCACGCCGGCCTGGTGATGGATGCCTCCGCGCTGGATGCCGCCACGCTTAACGGTGATTTTGATGAAGCGCGCTTCCTGGCCATGACCGTTGCGGGCGCCGCAGGCGACGCCGGCTTTCCCGGCATTGCCCAAGCTGCCGCCCACCTGGCCGTAGCCTTGGGGCCGATGGGGCTTCCTCCTGGAATAACGTTTGGTCCGTACCTCGTGCTGCTAGCCGACGCCCTGGATGAGGCGGACCCTCGCCACGCTTGTCATGCACATGGGTCGTGACCGATAAGAGCGAAGCGTGGAAAGCCCTCAATCCTATCGTCCCGAGAAACCTTTCGATAGTGTGAGCGATGTTGTCGGCTCGAACGCGCCGCCACGCGGTAAGGGGGCGAATTGCACGGCACGCGATGCGTGGCCACGGCTCAATTCAATGGCGTCACTGACCAAGAAATCAGGATCGGAGTATGCCCCGGTCTAGGGATTAGTGAGAGTTCGACTCAGGTCCGTCGCTGTGCATATCATTGGGCCCTCTCGATGCGCCGCGGAGCAACGGATCAATGAACCCAGTCCTGGCCAGCGCCGTGTTCGCCGTCGCTGCGGTGCTACCCACGGGACATCCCGGACCTGGCCAACTGCCAAAGAAGCCCGTCGTTCTTCAGTTCGGACCCGGAATAAGTCACGTCAAGCTAGATGGTCAGCCTTATACGCTGGTGTCGGCATGGCGCGATAACGGGAACGCCCATGGTTACAACGTCGTGAACGTGTACGCGGATGGCCCGGTTAGCAACGGCGCAGCCACCCTCGCTGCGGTACCCGTTTTTATCCGTGATCCCACGAACCCCAAAAAGAAACTGCCCGAAGAGCTGGGCCTGACGACGTCAGGCGGTGCGGATTGCACGTTGCACACGTTCCGCATCTTCCATAGCAACGACGCCAAGGGCACCCAACTGGTTATCGCCGACCGTGACTTCGGTACATCGTTTGGTGATACGGAAAAGGTGCACTTCACGTTCTATCGGCTGGTCGACCACTCCGACGATGGTGCTGGTGATGCGCCGCATTCGTTCGACTTCGATCGTGTGGTCGACGCCGCGACGCGCTATTGCGACGTTGATGAGGCACTACAGAAGGAACTCGGCATGCCGACGGTCGTCGGCGCTAGCCTTCCCTGGGCCGGCGAGTGACGCCAACCGGATCTGCCTTGGCCGAAGGCGCCACGGCGAGGCCCCTACGTTCCTGCTCCTGGCCCTTAGGCGTAAGCGCCTCCATCGGTACCAAGAACGGCATAGACCGACCGATGGATCCCGCCACCATGCGAGCAGCCGTACGCTGCAGGCATGGACGTCATAGATGAAGAACGCCAACTTGCCCGCGCCCAAATGGCGATGGATGCCATGGCAATTGGTCATGCCCTCCTTGATAGCGATGTCGACGAGGCCCGATTCCGCACGCACTTGGTGCACGGGGTGGCGTCGCGCCACGGCTTCGTCCAGATAGCTGCCGCGGCCCATGGCGTTAGCAGATTGCTATCCCGGTCAGAAGTAACCGTCATACCGGGCATCGGGCGAGCCCTACTGGCATTACTCGGCGCCATCGACCGGGTTTGACATTCGCGAACGCCGTCCAGCTAACATCCAGCCAGCGACGCACTTCAGGGTGTCGATTTCCAGCCTGCTCATTCGACGCCTACATGTGGCGACCTCCGCCATCCAGGAGAACCCCGAATGAACATCCATTCCGCCCCGTTACGCCCCGGCATGGCCCGAATTGGCCAACTCGGCCGCGCCGCCGCCTGTTCCGCGTCGCTCCTTTTTGCCCTGGCCGGCGCGCCACTCCACGCCAAAGACAACCCCGGCATGGCCCCCGTCGACGCCTACCTGATGGACAAGGCGGCGGAAATCAGCCTGGCCAGGAGTGCCGCCCCCGAATCCATTTCAAAGGACGCCACGGTCCTGGTGCTAACCCGCAAGGGCTATGAAACGGCGGTGAAGGGAACCAACGGCTTCGTCTGCTACGTGGGCCGCGGCTTTGGCGGCGCCCCTGACTGGCCAGAACGCTGGGACCCGAAGATCCTGGCCGCCGCGTGCGACAACCCGCCCGCGGTACCCACCATGACGGCGCTGCTCAAGCTCCGCACTGCCCTTACCCTTGCCGGCAAGACCGATGCCGAAGTCATGGATCGCATCAAGGCGGCACTGCGCAGCAAGGAAATTCCCCCGCTCCAGGCCGGCGCCATGTGCTACATGATGTCGAAGAACGCGTATCTATCCGCGCAAGGCGACCACAACATGGCGCACGTGATGTTCTACGTGCCCGCCAAAGATGGAACGACATGGGGTGCGAACTTGCCAGGCTCACCCCTGATCGGCGGGAACTACTGGTACCTGCTTCCGGGGCATGAGGCCGATGCCGCCGCCCTTCCCCCTATCTCAGTGCTTCTGCTGGCAACAAGCACGTATTCGGACGGTACACCGGTAACGCCACACGCCATGTAGGAATCAAAGACGCATTGTCAAAGGAGGACAGTTACGCCGGACGTGGTCCGCGACTTGACGTCGTAGGTGCAACGAAACGTAAACGTTTGTGCCTGGCTACCCGCACCGGCGAAGCTTCCCTCACCCGCCACATCCACCCGGTTCTCACCGGACACGGAAGCACTGGTATGGGTCACCTTGACGCTACCGGCCGATGGCATGCGTGAGCGGACCTCCTGGTTTGCCGCATCACTGCAAGCGCCAACGGCAAAAGGATCGACGACCTGGTGATCACGGGCGTCGAACGATGACCATTGTGCCCACGCAGTCATGGGCACCGATAGCGCCGAAACCACCCATAACGCTCTCATGCCGGTCTCCCGTCAGCGTACGGACGGCTCCACGCTCGCCCACCCGACGTCATGAACAGCCGAACGTCCCGTGAAGACACCCATGCATGGTGTGATCACACGTACTCGTGGTAGCCGATGTATCCAACGACTAGAATCAGCGCCCCTGCAATGATTGCCCACGGTCCCGTCATGTTGGCACCCCCTCCTTAGAGCGGCGGAGACTACCAACCCTGGAAATGGAACGTCATGACCCAGATTCGCCCCGCCGCACCGGCTGACAGCGCCGCCCTGCTCGCCCTTTGGCTGCGCTCCGTCCGTGCCACACACACGTTCCTGAGCGAAGCCGATATCGAAGCACTCATCCCCGCCGTGCGCGATGGCGCCCTGGTGATGCTGGAGGTCTGGGTACTGGCCGATGAAAACGGCCAGCCACTGGGCTTCATGGGCCTGGACGACACAAAGCTCGAAGCCCTCTTCATCGACCCCGCCCATGCCGGCCACGGTGGCGGCAGCGCGTTGATCGCGCATGCCCTCACACTCAAGGGCCCCCTGAGCGTCGATGTGAACGAACAGAACCCGGACGCCCTTGGCTTCTATAGGGCGAAAGGTTTCGAGATCACCGGCCGCTCGGAAACGGACAGCGACGGCCGTCCGTTTCCGTTGATCCACCTGGCGATGTTGCCGACCACGGGCAACTGATCGGCCTCACCCCACGGGATCGAGCTGGGCATCGCCATCGGTGTTTGCATCCTCGATGCGCCCGAATTGCATGATCAGGAAACCGGTGGCGATCGAAGCCACGGCCGCACCGATCAGCGTCGTTGGCAAGCCCACGGTATCGACCGCACGGCCGCCCACGAACGCACCCATCGCGAAACCCATCTGCAGGATAGAGACAAACACCGCACTGGCGCTTTCCAGCTCCTTGGCCGCCGCACGGGCCATGAACCCCTGGGTGGCAATGGGCAGGGCGCCAAACGCGAAGCCCCAGGCCAGCACAGCGATCGACGCCACCATCTGCGACTGACCGCCCAGCGTCAGCAAAAGAATGGAAAGCCCCAGGGCCGCGGCGGCCCCTGCGTAGGTCACGCGCGGACCGCGATGCGACAACGCCCCGCCGACGAAGTTGCCGACGAAGCCTGCGACGCCGTAACCCAGCAACAACGAGGAAAGCCACGCCGGTTGCATCTTCGTGACGTGCTCGAGGAACGCGCCCATGTACGTGTAGGCAGCGAACTGGCCGGCGAAGGCGAGGAAGCAGGCAAGCAGGCCAAGCCGCGCGCTAGGAATGCGGAAGATGCTTGCCAGGTGCCTGACCGTGACGACTTCGGACGGGGGAAGCCGCGGCAGCAATACGAGCTGCGCCACGAGTACGACCGCGCCAAAGGCGGCAACACCTTCGAACGCGGCACGCCAACCGAAGGCACTTCCGATCAGGGCGCCGGCAGGTACGCCGACAACGGAGCCGAGCGAGATGCCGGCGAAGATGATCGCGCTGGCCCTCGCCACGGAAGCGGCCGGTACGATCTTGGCCGCGACAATGCTGCTGATCGCCCAGAACGCACCGACATCGATGCCAAGGAGCACGCGCCCGAACAAGGCGACACTCAGGCTGGGGGCTAGCGCGACCACCAGGTTCGACAGCATCAACAATGCACTGAGCAGGCAAAGGATGATGCGCCGGTCCATGCGCTTCGCACCGAGCATGACCGCCGGCGCGGCGATCGCGGCGGCAAACGCAGGCACGGTCATCATCAGGCCCGTGGCGCCCTCGGGCGCGCCGAAATCCGCTGACATGCGGGTAATCAAGCCCACGGGGATGAATTCGCTGGTCACCAGGGCAAACGTGCCAAGGGCGACGGCGCCCACAGCCAGCCACTCACGCAGGGCGGCCTGCGGCCCGATAACGGGCCGGTCAGAAAGAGAAGACATCGGATTTCCAGTAAAAAGCGCACCCGCGTAGCGGTGGCGTATAGTTATGTAGCGATGACTACACAAGGTAGGGGCGCCCGGCCCCGGCGTCAAGAAAAATCTGTATTATTTGCTACATAACCAGCGGAGATGAGAGATGGCGGGTGGCAGGCCGCGAGGCTTCGACATCACAACAGCACTGAACCAGGCGATCGATGTATTCATGGCAAAAGGCTACGACGGCGCGACGCTGTCGGACCTCACCGGTGCGATGGGTATCAATCCGCCGAGCTTCTATGCCGCGTTTGGCAGCAAGGAAGGCCTCTTCCGCCAAGCCATCACCTGCTACGAAGAGGAGCGCGGTGCCCTGCTGAAGGGCGCACTCCTTGCTCCCACCGCCGCCGAAACCGTCGAGCGCTTCCTGCGTGACAGCGTCGAGGACCAGATCCGCCCGGATCGCGTCCACGGGTGCCTGTTCATCCAGGGCGCGCTCGTCTGCGGAACGCAAGGCGAAGGTTTGCGCGAGCCGCTTGCCCAGGCGAGGCTCGCTGGCTATGAACCCCTCGCCGAGCGATTCAGGGCCGCACAGGGCACCGGGGAGATCGCAGCAAACATCGATCCCGATGCCCTGGCCCGTTACGTATGCGCCGTCGTCCATGGCCTTGCGGTGCAGGCGGCCAGCGGCGCGTCACGCGAACAGATGACCTGCGTGGTCAAGATGACGTTGCGGGCATGGGCCGCCATGACCAGCAACGTCACCGTTCCGTCGACTTAAGCGTTAGCCAGCCCCTTCCCTTCCGGCGCGCCGGCATCCACCCGCTCGGCCAGCAACGAACTCGCCAACTGGATGAGCGAACCCAGCCCATTCGCACCACCTTCGCCACCGCCCAGCGAAATCTTGGGAACGATCGCGATCTGCCCATCGCGGATGGCTTCGGCGAACTGTGCACCCAGCGTATTGATCAACTGCAGGCGTGCGCCCTCCCCGGTCAGCGCCTGTGACTTCGCCTGGATGGCTTCGGCCTCGGCCTTACCCACCGCGGCAATGGCGGAAGCGCGACCGTCACCTTCCGCCGTGAGGCGGCGGCGCTCGGCGTCGGCATCGATGCCGATCACGTTCGCGCGCTTGGTCGCCTCGACCACGTTGGCGTCACCCACGTTCTTCTTGATCTCGATATGGATCATGGAATTGGTCAGTTCGGCCTGGATATCGGTCTTGGCGCGAGCCTCACGCAGCGAGCGTTCCTTGGCCGCTGATTGTTCCTGCAGCTCGTACGTGGCCACCTGTTCGATCGCGACCTGGCGATCACGCAGCTGGTTCAGGATCGCATCGATGCGGGCACCCGAGGCATTCCCGGTACTGCCATGCGGCGTGCCGATCAGCACCTCCTGCAGTTCCAGGTTGTACGCCGCGAAGCGACCCATCATCTCCACGCCCGCCACCTGCTGGATCTCGGCGCGGTTCTGGATAAGCTCGATGAGGGTCTTGGTCTGGCCAATGTTCTTGAAGTAAGCACTGACCATCGGGTCGAGGGTCTGGTCGACCAGGCGCTTGATGTCACCGAAGCGCTGCACCACCAGCGGTGCCTTGCGGTAGTCGATATGCACGACCACCGAGAGCGGCAGCAGCGGTTCGAAGGCGTCCTTGGTGATCAGCGAGACCTCGGAAAGGTTCTCGTCGAACTTGTGCAGGTCGGTCACTTCCGGCGTCCACTTCAGGATGAAGTTGGTCGTCGGCACCAGCTGGATCTTGCCCGCGTACGTGTTGAAGGCGTACTTGCCGGGCAGCAGCGGCTCCTTCCATACACCGCGGCACGAGCTGTCCACGAGCTCGCCGTGGGAATAGCCTTCGCCGGAGCGATCCGTACCAATCGTACCGATATAGGAAACGACCACACCAACGAAGCCCACCGGCACCACGGTCTTGGCGATGTAATCCACCGTCGCGAACAGGCGATTGATGTAATACGTGCCCTCGACCAGCACCTGGTGCTGGCGGCCACGGTTACCGCCGGCGCGCAGGAACGCATCGATGTTCTGGAAATTGTTGTGGAAGGTCGGCTTGTCAGCCGCATCCTGGCCCACGCGCGGGGCGACGATTTCATCTGGCGGCAGCACCGGGCCATCGTGCACGGTCACCACGCCGAGCATGTCGTTGCTGGTGTCATCGGCCTGCGCGGAGGCGTTCTCGCGGCGTCCGCCGATGATGACGGGCTGGAAGCCACCGCGCTCCTGCAGCACGCTGCCCATGTGGTCGATGGTGCCGCGCTCATCCTCCGAGAGCAGCAAGCCATGCACGCGCGAAGCCGTGATGATCGCGAACTGCGCCACGTTGATGGCGTAGGTACCCTCGCGCAGCACGGTGCGCTGCGGGCCCTTCTGGCCACCATTGCGCAGGAACGCGTCGACATCCTCGATACCCGTCGGCACGGTACGGCCCAGCGCCTGGCCTTCTTCCAGGTCGTGGCCATCACGGGCGAACACATAGCCAATCTCGCCCTGGGGAATGGTGACCAGGTCGACCTTATGCACACGCCACTGGAACGGAAAGAAATAATGCAGGCCGCCGCGCAGGACGGTCGGCTGATAGCCCACTTCGCCATTCAACGCGATAAGCCCCCGGGTCACCGAAGGAGCACCCCATAGCCGCTCGACCACACCGACACGATCATTGGGGATATAGACAATCACATGGGAAACAACAACGAGCACGATCAGTACGACAACGGCAACTGCAAGCGCAATTAGCCAGGTCATGGCTGGATGTCCTTATGGAGTAAGTAAGCCCGGCACGATGCCGGGGAAGCACTGCGTACAAAAACTCAGGGCGCAAACGCCCATGCCGCGCCCTACAGGGCGGATAAGAATCAAGAGAGTCACGGTCAGACGTCCGGCGGCTTACGCTGCAGGGGAGTCGTTAGAAAGAATGGACGCGGGCTCTGTGCCAATCCGGTCGCCAAACGCCATGGGGCGTTGCGTTCCGGCACTGAATTACTTCGTGGGCGGCATGGCGGTGGGGTCTCAGGAAACGCGGTTGCGCGTAACGTGGTGCGCAACATACGCCGACGCCCGGTGATACACAATCACACCGGGCATCAGCGGTGCGCGACGACATTCCGCCTATCGGATTCTTAACGTCGCGCGGTGAACATCATCAGGGTGTCAGGCCTGCGGAAATGGCGTTTGCATAGCCTGCAGAGAGCGTCCCGCCGTTATAGGTCTTGCCGGCGACATCATCGTAAAGCCACAGGAACGCACCGGTAATACCGCACTGCCCTTCCCAACCGGCGATCTTGGTTTGCGTAGATGGCACCGAGAGGCCGCCGGATACGGTGGTATCGGCTACGCCCGGGTAAACCGGCACGCCACCGAAATTCCAGCCCGAGCACGGGTTGTTACCCGAGCCACCGGAATACGCCTGCAGGTGCACGCCATCGATAGTGCCGGCACGTTGTGCATTCACCTGTGAGACGACACCGGTCCAATATGACGCATTGGTGTAGGCATCCGGCATGACGTGGTAGCCGAGTTTGCCGAGCATGACCGAGAAGCTCACGGTGGATGCCGTGTCGTAGCTGTTCTCGTCATCCAGGTCGATCGCGTCAATCGACGGAATCGCCGCCTTTAGCGCCTGGAAATTGCGATAGAGAATGCCCGACGTGCCAACGCCACCGTTGGCGCCCGTATCGTTGACCAGCGACTTGATGTGCTGGAAATCGCCGATGTTAGACGAGCCGATGCTGAAGGTGATGCGCTTCACGCCAGCGGCTTTCAGGCTCGCCAGCGTATTGGGAAAGCCCGCGTGGGTCTGGTCGCCGATATAGCTTCCGTTCGATACGATCGGGAATTCGCCGTTGAGGTTCAGGTCGCCATTGGCTGCGACTTCAACACTCCACACGATCACCTCATCGAAGCCGGATTGGCTGAGTTCGGGCAGGCTTGCACTTTGGTTCTTGTAGATCGGGCCACCCGTGAAGATGCCCACGTAGCCGGTGGATGCAGCAAATGAGGGCTGGGCACCGAGCATGCCCGCCGCAGCAAGGGCCAGGGCGAGCACGGTCTTGCTACGGTTGAAGCGAATCGAACTCAGCATGTCGCAGGTCTCCGTTGGGGTCGTCAGAAACGCATGGGATGAGTTAACTCATCCATGCTGGCGAGCCCTGCCATGAAACGGTGTGACCTGTTCGGCAAAACGTGTTGCCGAATATCGCTACTTAGTCTGTGACACCCACGATGACAGAAGCGGCATCGAAGATCGCGAGTACCGCCATGCCTTCCACAAGCCCGAGGCTTTCTGCGCTGTCCTTGGTGATGATGGACGTGACCGTTCCGCCACCTTGGATATCCACGCTTACTTCGGTATTCACCGCGCCAGGATGAATGCGCGCAACGGTACCTGGCAGTTGATTGGATGCGGAGAGGCGCCCTTCCCCGGGAAGACCAAGGATGATCCAGCTCGCCTTGATCAGCGCGATCACGGGGCGGCCCGGGGCAAGCGCGAGGTTATCGGTACTTTCGCGCGTCACCGTGGCGACGAGCGTGGCACCGCCGGTGGTGCGAATGGTGATGCTGTCGTTCACCGCGCCCTGCTGGACACGATCGACGACGCCGGCAAGCTGGTTGCGCGCACTGGTTCGCATGGTGAGGTGCCTTAATAGGTGGATGTCGCTGGTGGCCTCGTCGCCGAGGGATGCCAGGTGCTCGACGAACTGGCGATGAGCCGATTCGATGCTGCGAAAGGAAACGATGAGCCGTTCGGCACGCGGGGTCAGCGTGGCACCGCCTCCGCCCTTGCCGCCCGTGGCACGCAGGACCAGGGGTTCGCCGGCCAGCTGGTTCATGGCCTCGACGGCATCCCAGGCGCCCTTGTAGCTCATGCCCACCGCCTTGGCGGCTGCCGTGATCGACCCGGTTCGGGCGATCTGGAACAGCAGCTCGACACGGTCGGGCCCACCCCAGCGGCGCGCGCCATCCGTGAGCCATAAGGAGCCTTCGTAATGCAGCATGCCGTCGCCATCCGGGAGGTTCCGGCGAGTCTAGCCTTGGCGCTGTAGGCCCGGCCAGACCGGCAGCAGGAATTTACATGCCTCGCCCCGCAAGTTCTTGTAGCCTCGGAATCGCTGTATAGGCCGCTTTATATCGCAGTCGGGCGCACCGGGGCTGCCGGGGATTGGGGAGACACCATGAAACGATTCGTCTTCGGCGCCTTGGCGCTGTTGTGTCCCGTGTTGGCGGTAACGGCCCAGGAGGTCACGGGCCCAGCGGCACCCGCCGAAGACAAGAAGGACGTCACGACGCTCGAAAGCGTCACCGTCTCCGCCCGCCAGCGCGATGAGAACCTGCAAAAGGTGCCCCTGGCGGTTTCGGTGGTGAGTGGCGAGTGGCTCGATCGCTCTTACACTGTGAATACCCAGCAGCTCAGCCAGTTGGTCCCGTCGCTATATTACAACTCGGCCAACCCCCGGAATACCGCGTATACGATCCGCGGCCTGGGCTCGAACACGCTTTCAGTCAGCGCCGCCAACGACGGCATTGAGCCGGGCGTCGGCTTCTATGTGGATGGGGTCTACCACGGTCGGCCTGCGACAGCCGCCTTCGACTTCACGGACATCGATCGCATCGAAGTGCTCCGCGGGCCGCAGGGTACGCTGTTCGGCAAGAACACCACCGCCGGCGCCATCAACATCACCAGCCGCCTGCCCACGTTCCAGCCCGAAGGTAGCGGCGAGATCTCGCTCGGCGAACAAGGCTTCGTACAGGCGAAGGGCACCGTCTCGGAGCCGCTCAGCCAAACTGTGGCCGGGCGCCTTTCGGTGCAGTACACCGAGCGCGACGGTACCTTGCATAACGTCAGGACCGGCAAGGACGAGAACGAATTGAACAATTACGCCGTGCGCGGCCAGTTGTTGTTCAAGCCGGATGACAGCCTGAATGTCCGGCTGATCGGCGATGTGTCCAACCTGGATTCCGATTGCTGCACGCAGAATTACCTGCGCGTGGGCAGTAGCCTGCGCAGTGCGGCGCGTCAGTTCGAAGGCCTGGCGGCGAATCTCCCGGCGCATGGCCTGCCCGCCTATTCGCCACCCAGCCGAAATATCTACGATCGCCTCACTGACATCGATGCGCCGCTGCATATCGATACACAGGACGGCGGCGTGTCGCTGAATGCGGATTGGAATGTCGGCCCTGTCATGCTGACCTCGATCTCCGCCTGGCGCTACTGGAAATGGGACGTCGCCAACGATCGCGATTACACCGGCATCCCCATCCAGCTGGTACAGCGCATTCCCTCGCGGCAGGATCAGTACAGTCAGGAATTCCGGGTGGCCTCCAATGGCGATGGCCCGCTTACCTATGTGGGCGGCCTGTACTTCTACACCCAGGAAATCAACGGCAAACCAATCAGCATTTACGGGCCGGCAGCCACGTACTGGCTCGTCAGTACCACGAGCTTTCCGCGCATGCCCGATTACCTGGCCGATGGGTATGGGCAATACGGCGACTCGCATTACCGGATGAAGAGCTACGCGGCATTTGGCGAGGTGAACTACCACTTCACCGATCGCCTGACCGGCACCGTGGGTGTGCGCTATACGTACGAAGATAAGAACGGCACGTATTCGACGACGGTATCAGGCGGCTTGCCCACCACACCTGGCACCATCCAGGACAACGCGAAGCTCTCGCTGTTCCGGCCACAGAGTTATCGCGCGTCAGATAACGGCGGTAACCCGTCCGGCCGCCTCAACCTGGCCTACCAGTTCACCGATGACCTGATGGGCTATGTGGGTTACGCCTACGGCTATAAATCCGGCGGCCTCAACATGTCCGGCCTGCCGCTCGATGCAGCGAATAACCCGGCCCTGGCCACGGCGGTGATCAAAGACGAAACGAACCGGACCTGGGAAGCGGGCCTGAAATCGGCCTGGTGGGATAACCGCGCCACGGCGAACCTGGCCGCCTATCGCACCGTGGTCCGCAACTACCAGGCCAATATCACCTCAAGCACCGAGACGGCCGCTATTCGTACCTATCCGGCGAACATTCCGGAGGTGAGGGTGCAAGGCGTCGAAGGTGACTTCGCCGCGTTGCTGTTCCGGGGCTTCACGTTACGGGCGTCGTTCGCCTACGCCGATGGCAAGTACACGGATTACCCCAAGGGCCCCTGCCCGCTCGAATGGCAGAATCCCAATGCCGCCGGTGGCTGCCAACCGCTGGTGGCGCCAGCGAGCCTGGCGATCAAGACCTCGAATCCGCGCGGCAATCCCGACGTGCCCGGCGCCTACGTGCTTACCGGCCTACCGCTGGCCGGGCTCTCGAAATGGGCCGGCTCGCTCGGCTTCGATTATGAACTGCCGATCGGTAGCGACGCCTTCCTCGTCCATGCCGACACGAGTGCGCGCAGCGATTACAACTCCGACACAGCCAATTCGATCTACACGCGAATTGCTGGCTATGCCGTGGTCAACGCGAGCGTCGGTTATCGGTTCAACGATAACTGGGAGGTGGACGTTTTCGCGCGCAACCTGTTCGACCGGAATTACGTCACGGCCCTCACCGTGCAGACCGGCAACTCCGGCCTGATCCTCGGCCAGCCCAGCGATCCGAGATTGGTGGGCGTGACGTTGCGCGCCCACTTCTAACGTTCGGCATGCCGCCGGGAGCTTTGCCGATCTACTTGGGCGTGACCTGGATGGCCACGCCTTCCACATAAGTCATCCGTACCAGGTCGCCCACCTTCAGGCTGGCCATTCGCGCCTGGCGCGCGGGATCGTGGACCTCGATCTTGCGCTGCTTGCCGTCGGGGCCGGTCAGGGTGACGGTGTGAGCGGTGAGGTCGATGGCATCGATCCGGCTCGTGACCGAGATGGATTTGCCCACGACACCACCGGGCTTGTCGCCGGCCGCTGCCCTCTGGCTATCCACCGCACTTTCCACACCGAGCGTGCCGCCGTTGGCCGGGAGGATCTCCAGGGCTGTCGCCGCTTCGTAGGTGATCGTGACGACGTCACCGACCTTCAGCTGGGCGAAGTTATGCACCTCCTTGCCCGCCTCGATCGTGAATTCTTCACCGTTGGCATTCTTCAGGGTGACAAAGCGACTCTTACGGTCGATCTGGGTAACGGTGACTGATTCGGTTTCCTGGTGGCGGCCCAGTTCGTAGGCTGTGCCATGCACCGTCGATGACGCGGCGGGGGCTGCGGCCTGTGCGAGCGTAGCCGTAGGCATGACATACGCCACGGTGGCCACGACCAGGCACATCGGGATAAGGGACGACTTGTGCATGCGATTTCTCCTTGGGCGGAATAGCCGGGACGACACCTAGATGGTGTTTCCGGGCGGTCCGATGTGGGAGCGTAGGAATGCCTTGCCTGGGGCAGTAGAAATACCGAGCCGCCCGAGCCGGCATCGGTTGCCGGGATCGCGCGCAAGCGCGCTCCTACAGGAAGAGCGTGGGCATCACGGGCAACGAGGGCAGCAGGCGTTCGTGGCTTGGAGATGTTGGTTTTCTTTGGTGCGTGGTGGGCAACACGTTGGCGTGTGTGGCGGATCTACTGGGGATTTTGCGTGCGGCCTACGATGCACTCGTCCCCCACTGGAGAGTCATCATGTCTGCTGTAGCCAACGCGCCACGCCAAGCCACGCCCACCGGGGAAGAACTGGTTCCTTCCCGTTACGCCGTCAATATCGGCGATATCGATGTGCTCGTCGTCAGCGATGGCGTGCTGCCGCTGCCCACGGTCACCATGGCCACCAATGCCGCGCCCACGGATCTTTCCGACTGGCTGGGCTTCATGTGCATGCCGCCGGACAAGTTCGATTGGCCGCTTAACGTGCTGGTGGTTCGCACGGGTGAGCAGACGATCCTGGTCGATGCCGGCCTGGGCCTGCAGTTCCCGGATTTCCCGCGCGCCGGCCAGTTTCCGCAGCGCCTGGCGCATGCCGGCATCGATCTGGCATCGGTCACCGATATCGTGATCACCCACATGCACATGGATCACGTGGGCGGCCTGCTGGTGGATGGCGTGAAGGAAAGCCTGCGCCCGGACGTGCGCATCCACGTCACGGCGACGGAGCTGGCATTCTGGGAAGCGCCCGATTTCACCCACACCTCGATGCCGGAAGCGGTGCCGCCCGTGCTTCGTTCGACCGCACTGCGTTTCGCCGCCGAATACCGCGACCGTATCCGGCCGTTTGATGCATCGTATGAGGTAGCACCGGGCGTCGTCGCCCGTAAGACCGGCGGTCACACGCCAGGGCATTGCGTCGTCGATATCGCGTCGAATGGTGAGCGCCTGACCTTTGCCGGCGACGCCATGTTCCCGGTCGGCTTTGATCACCCAGACTGGTCCAACGGCTTCGAGCACGACCCCGAAGAAGCGGCTCGTGTGCGTGTGCGCCTGTTCCAGGAAATGGCGGAAACAGGTTCATTGCTGGTGGCAACGCACCTGCCCTTCCCGTCGGTGGGCCGTGTGGCGCGCAACGGCGATGCATTCCGCTGGGTGCCGGTGCTTTGGGATTTCTGAGCCACTAACGGAAATGGTGGATGAAGCCGATGCGGAATCCACCCGGTAGCCAGCTGAGGATGATGGGCGACTCGGTACGACGCGACGCCCATATCCCGATGCCCGTGCCTAACGCGGCGCCGACAATGACGTCGCTCTGCCAATGCCCACGTACTTTGACGCGGGCCACGGCGTCATACGCAGGCAGTATCGCCAGGGCGTAAACCCAGGGGTGGTCTTCATGGTAGTTCACGATAAACGGCGTGACGGCCGCGGAAATCAGCGAGACCTCGCCGCTGGGGAAGCTGTGGTTCTGGCTTCCACCCTTGAACCAACGGTCCGGGTCATCCGTCTTTGAGGGGCGCTCGCGGCGGAAGGTGTACTTCATCACGGTGGAGGCACCTACCGTGATGATGGTGGAATCCACCGCCCTCCAGAACGTATCCCCTTCCTTGTCGTTATCGCCGAGCGCCAGCGCGCCGAGGCCCACGGTAAGGATCGTGCCGTAGCGCAGGATCTTCTGGTTGGATTTCTTCCAGATCCCGCTGTTGTCGTAGCTCACCCGGTGGTCAATGCCAAACGGCCCGCCGCCTGCGAAAGCCGGCAGCGGCGCGCAAAGAACAGCCATAAGAGCGAAACGAACGTACGCAGCTCGCATAGCGCCTCCCCATCGCCGGGGTCGTGGGAGCCGGCGGTTAGCGGCCCCATTACACACCCGCAAGCTTAGGCAAGGCTGATCAAACCCACGCTTTGTGCAAGCCAGCGAGCGTCCTTCCGGCTAATTTGGCGGGGATTACCCCGGGAGATACCCATGTTCGTCATCCGCCACGCCGCCGACCGCGGCCACGCCAACCACGGCTGGCTCGATTCGCACCACAGCTTCTCGTTCGCCGATTACCGCGATGAGGAGCACGTCCATTTCGGCCCGCTGCGCGTCATCAACGAGGACCGGATCGCCGCTGGCACGGGCTTCGGGTCCCATTCGCACCGGGACATGGAGATCATCAGCTACGTCCTGGAAGGCGAGCTGGCCCATACCGATTCCATGGGCAACAAGGTGGTGATCAAGCCGGGCGAGGTGCAGATCATGTCCGCCGGCACCGGGGTGACCCATTCCGAGGAAAACCACGCGAAGTCACTGACCCACTTCCTGCAGATCTGGATCATCCCCAACCAGCAGCACCTGAAGCCTGGCTACGAGCAGAAGTTCTTCCCGGATGCGGAGAAGCGCGGCAAGCTCCGCCTTGTCGCCAGCCAGAGCGGCGAGCACGGCTCGGTCACGGTGAACCAGGATGTGCGCCTGTACGCCGGGTTATTTGGCCCGGATGAGTCCGCCCACCACAACGTGGAGTTCGAGCGGATCGTGTACGTCCACGTGGTGCGTGGCTCGGTGCACGTGAACGGCCACCCGCTCTCGGCCGGCGATGCCGCGAAGATCACCGACGAAAGCCGCGTGGTGATCAGTGATGGCGTGGACGGTGAAGTGTTGCTGTTTGACATGGCGCCGCTGGACTGACGCGGCGCCACGTCGATTGGCCTGAATCCTACTTTGCCACCCCGGCAGACTTCGCGGCCTGCTCGATCAGCGCCGCGACCTCCTTCGGGTGCGACTGGTACACCGAGTGGCTGGCACCGGCCACCTCGATCGTGTGGCTGTTGGCGCGCCTGGCATACATGCGCTCCAGATCCGGGTTGATGATCCGGTCGGCCGTGGCGACCGCGTACCAGCTGGGCTTGTCCTTCCATGCCGGGTGCCCGGCCGGGGCGGCGAACACCGTGGCGGCCGTCAGTTCCTGGGCGTTCGCTTCGAACTGGGCCTGTTGCGGCGCCAGGTCGGCGGCGAAATCGGCGGCGTACTTCGTCGGGTCAAGGTAGAGGAAGCCGTCGGCGGTCTTCTTGATATCCGGGGTCTTGCTGGTGGCGCTGGGGTACTTCTTGCCGTTGGAGACTTCCGTCTCGCCCTGGTCCAGGGCGTGCGCGGCGATATACACCAGGCCCACCACCTTGGGATCGTTACCGACGTCGGTAATGATGGCGCCGCCATAGCTGTGGCCGACCAGGATCGTCGGGCCATCCTGCATGTCGACCATTCGTTTTACCGCCGTGGTGTCATCCTGGAAAGACGTCAACGGGTGCTCGGCCACCGAGACGTGATAACCGTCTTTCGTGAGGATATCGTAGACTGGCTTCCAGCCACTTCCGTTCACCCAGGCACCGTGCACAAGCACGATGTTCTGCACGCCTTCGGCGGCTTGCGCGGAGGCTGCGGTGGCCAGCGACATGGCTACCAGGGAGGCGAGGATGGCGCGCTTGATCGATGGGGTTTTCATAGTGGGGACCTTTGGTGAGTTCGAAACGGTCGCGCTGCCTCATCAACCGTTGTCAAAAGCATAGGCGCTGTCCGCCCGTCGATTGATGACATTTGGCCCCTGGATTAATCGGGAATCCCAATGCGCCCGCTACCGACCGAATTGCTCCGCACGTTCGTCGTTGTCGCGCAAAGCGGTGGGTTCACGGCCGCATCCGAGGAGCTGTGCCTTTCACAATCCACCATTAGCCAACATGTGCGGCGGCTGGAGGACCTGACGGGCTCGTCGCTCTTCGAACGTGACACGCGCAATGTGCGGCTCTCACCGTCCGGCGAGGCGTTGCACCGCTATGCCCTGCGCATCCTTCAGTTGATGGATGAGGCGATGACGGCCGTGTGCGGGCCGCCGCTGGATGGCACGGTGCGCCTTGGGCTGCCCGAAGACTTTGCTTCGTCACGACTCGCCGCGGCCCTGGCGAGCTTCATCCGGCGTAATCCGGCGGTTGATCTCGTCATCAAGACGGGCTTGAGCGGCGACCTGTTCCGCGAGCTCGATGAAGGCAAACACGACCTCGTGTTCGCAAAACGCCTGCAAGGCAGTGGGCGGGGGACGCTCGTGCGCTCGGAGCCGCTGTATTGGTGCGGCAGCGCCAGCGCGCCGCTGCGCGAATCCCAGTCACCGCTGCCGCTGGCCGTGCATCCGCCACCGAGCATTACCCGCGAACGGATCTTTGCCGCGCTGGATAGCGCGGATATCCGCTATCGCCTGGCCGTCGTCAGTAGCAGCGTGATGGTGATCCAGGCCGCCGTGGAGGCCGGCCTGGGGATAGGCGCCTTTACCGGGTACGCCATTCCCGAAGGCATCGTCAGGCTGGAACGTGACCTGCCCGATCTCGGCATCATGGAGTACGTGATCGACCGCCAGCGTGCTTCTTCGCCAGCTATCGCCGCGCTGGAACATGTGCTGATCGATGCGGCCGGCAATCTGTAAGATGTCCGTTTGCATCAGGGGTTTTGTGCGGGCATGAACGAAGGTAAGGCATCGGCGGGCGCGGTCGTCGCATTGGGCGCCACAGTCGTGATCTGGGCATTCAGCTGGATCGTGATGAAGCTGGTGCTTCGCTATGCCGGCCCGTTCGATTTCTCGGCCCTGCGTTACAGCATCGGCGCCGTGCTGCTCTTCATCGTGCTGGTGGTGATGCGCCGGCCACTGGCCCCGCCGCCGCTCGGCGGCACGATCATCACCGGCCTCGCCCAAACAGCAGCATTCCAGGGGCTGGGGCAATTGGCGCTGACCTCGGGTGGCACGGGACACGTGGTGCTCCTCGCGTATGCCATGCCGTTCTGGGCGGTGTTGCTGGCCTGGGGCCTGCTCGGCGAACGGCCGTTGCCGCGGCACTGGCTGGGCCTGGCCCTGGCGGCGATCGGCCTGACCTGCGTGATCGCCCCGTGGAACGGCCTGGGTAACCCGGCCAGCACGCTCATGGCCCTGCTTGGCGGCATGTGCTGGGCACTGGGCACCGTCACCAGCAAGCGCATGTTCCAGTGCCACCAGCCCGATCCCCTCACCTTCACCGCATGGCAGATGGCCTTCGGTGCGGCTGGCCTGGCCATGGTGGCGTTCATCGTCCCGCAGCGCGCCATCGAGTGGAGCCCGGCCTTCATCGCCGGCCTCGCCTACTCGGTGATCCTGGCCACGAGCCTGGCCTGGACGTTGTGGCTGCTCGTCGTCAGGCGCTTACCCACGGCGGTCGCTTCGGTGTCGTCACTCGCCGTGCCCGTGCTCAGCGTGCTCATGGCCTGGGCGGTGCTGGGCGAGGCGCCCGTACCCAGCGAATGGCTGGGCATGGCGTTTATCGTGGCAGGGCTGCTCGCCGTCAGTGGTGTGAAGCTGCGCCGCCCGGCTTAGCTCCAACGCACGCCATCGAATGCGGCGGCCAGGAAATCGACCATGCGCCGCACCTTCACCGGCAAATGTTTGCGCGAGGCGTACACGGCATGGATGCCGATGGTGCCGGCATCGTGCGTCGGCAACAGATGGATGAGCCGCCCTTCGCGCACATCGTCGCCCACGATGAAGTCCGGCTGCAGGGTGATGCCCTGCCCCGCCAGCGCCGCAACGCGCGATGTATCGCCGTTGTTGCTGCGCATGAAGGGCTTCACGGTGACGCGCTCGATGCGGCCATCGGCGGTAGTGAACTGCCAGTCGTCGGGCCAGTAGCTGTATGCCAGCACGGCGTGGCTCGCCAGCTCGGCAGGTGCGTGCGGCGTGCCATGGGCTTCGAGGTAAGCCGGCGACGCGCAAAGCAGCATGCGGGTGATGCCCAGCTGGCGGCTCACCAGGGTTGAGTTGGGCAGGCGCGAAATGCGCACGGCCAGGTCGAACCCTTCCTCCACCAGATCGACCACGCGATCGGACAAGGTGATATCAAGCGATACCTGGGTGTGTTCGGCGGTGAAGCGCGCCCAGAGCGGGGCCAGGTGCAGCACACCGAACGTAAGCGGCGCGGTGATACGCAGCAGGCCAGTCGGTTCCGTGCTGCTCGCACTGAGTTCGGCCTCCGCCTCGGCGATGCCGGCGAGCAGGTCGCGCGAACGGCTGTAGAACGTGCGGCCCTCGTCGGTCAGCGACAGGCGGCGGGTGGTCCGGTGCAGCAGGCGCACGCCCAGGCGGCGCTCCAGGTCGGCCACATGGCGTGAGATGGCGGCCTTGGTCACGCCGGTGGCGTCGGCGGCACCGATGAAGCTGCCGGCGTCGACCACGGCGACGAAGCTGGTCATTTCCTGGACTTTGTCCATGGGTGGGCGTCCTTGGGTGGGCGGTGGCAGTGTCTCATGGGGCGAGACAGTTGGTTTCGCTTAAGGACGTTTATCTACACCTGGGCAACCAATACCTTTCGGATATCACCGGGAGCATCGCGCGCAAGCGCGCTCCTACACCGTCCTTATGGAGGCTTGGTTATGTCTGTGGCTCCGGTTCTGTTTATTTCGCATGGCGCGCCGACGTTTGCGCTGGAGCCGGGTGTGCTTGGCCCGAACCTGCAGCGGATCGGGGCGCAGTTGGAAGGCATTCGTGCGGTGCTGGTGGTGTCACCGCACTGGCAGGCGCCGGGGCTGCGGGTGATGACTGCCGAACGGCCGGCCACGCTGCACGACTTTGGCGGGTTTCCCGAGCCGCTGTACCGCTTGCAGTACCCGGCGCCGGGCGCGCCCGATGTGGCACGCGAAACGGCCGAGGTGCTGCGCGACGCGGGCCTTACCGTGGCCGAGGACGCCACGCGCCCTTATGACCACGGGGCGTGGGTGCCGCTGCGGTTCCTGCTGCCAGACGCCAACATCCCGGTGTTCCAGCTGGCCATGCCCAGGGATCTGGATACGCGTGGCGCCCTGGCATTAGGCAAGGCGCTGCGCCCGTTGCGCGAGCGCGGCGTGCTGGTGGTGGGCTCCGGCAGCCTTACCCATAACCTGTACGAAATTCAGCGCACGAGCGAATCGGTGCCTTACGCCACCGCGTTCGCCGAGTGGGCCACGCGCAGCGTGCTGGCCCGCGACGAACAGGCGCTGGTCGACTATCGCCAGGTCGCGCCCGCTGCCGAGCGTGCGCATCCCACCGAGGAGCACTACCTGCCGTTGCTCGTGGCCATGGGCGCGAGCAACGACGATGACACGCCATCGCTGGTGCCTGGCGGCATGACGTACGGGGTGCTGTCGATGGATTCGTATGCGTGGGGTGTCGCGTGAGTGGGCTCGATACGCTGATCGAAGGTCGTTACCCGCTTGCGTTGCGGCTGCATGTACCAGCGGGCGCCACGCGACTACTGGTGTTGCTGCACGGCGTGGGTGGCAACGAAGGCAATCTCGCGGCGCTGGCCGAGCAGACGCCCGACGACATGGCGGTAGCGCTCGTGCGTGGCCCCCTTGCGATCGGTCCCGGACAGTTCGCCTGGTTCCGCGTGTCATTCACGGCACAGGGGCCGCGCATCGTGCCTGAAGAAGCCGAGCGTTCGCGCCAGCTGTTGATCGAAACGATCGACGCGTTGCGTACCGAGCTACAGCTACCCGGTAGCGCAACAACGGTCGCAGGGTTCAGCCAGGGCGGAATTATGAGTGCGAGTGTCGCGCTCACCTCGCCGGCAACCGTCAGCGCGTTTGCGATTCTCGCTGGCCGGATGCTCCCGGAGATCGAGCCTTTGATTGCACCACACGCCGCGCTTCGGTCGACGCGTGCGTTCGTGGGGCATGGGCGATTTGATCAGAAGTTGCCGGTGGCGTGGGCTGAGCGGTCGCGGGAGTGGTTGGCGCGGCTGCAGGTGGCGCATGAGGTGAAGCTTTATCCGACCGAGCATGTGCTGGGAACGGAGATGGCAGGGGACTTTTTGCGGTGGCTGGGGTGATGATGGCTGGCACCTATCGCGCGCCGGCGCGCCCCCAATGGATTAGGGGATGATCCCGCTAGCAACCATCGCGAGCGAGCGCGCTCCTACAGGGGTGTGCCGCGCGCGGCGGGACGCGATGAGTGGGAGGCGGTGATCAGGCGGGTCAGGATCAGGGCGAATAGGAGTGGGATGAAGGCGGCGTAGGCGTATTGGCCGCGGGCTACGCCAACGCCCCATGGGAACCAGATGCCGGGGATGCCGAGGGTGTTGAGTTCGGTGGCGAACAGGCCGATGCCGACGAGGATCGCCGCCAGTGCGGCCAGTGCAACACGCCACGCGCCTGGCTTCGTTTCCGGCGGCGCGGGTGGTTTCGTGGAGAGAACCACGCCAGTAACGATGATCGCTACGTACAGCGCAGCGAAAGCCACACGAACGACGGCGATGATCACGTCACAGACGGCGGCTGCGCCGGGCATCATCCAAGGGCGCCCCACGAACGCCGCCACGATGTAGATCGCCGCGAGCGCCGCGACCACGTAGCGAAGGCCGTCGCGATGCAGCCCGTCACGGCAAAGCCAGCCGCTACGGCGAGCCTCGCCACCACGAATCCAGGCGCGGTCGTCCACCGGGAACCCGTCGCGCCACGCCAGCACCCATGCCGCCAGAACCAGGGGCCGCAGCACCACGGTAACGGCGATGTCGTAGCTGCGCAGGCTGAGATACGGCGTCCAGTAGAACAGCACCTGGTTCACGCGCAGCAGCGCCAGCAGCACCAGCGCCGTGACGAGCCAGCCGTAACGATCACCCGTGCGACACGCCATGAGCGCAGCCGCCATGAGCGCAAGCACGAGAAATGCGGCAGGCTCTACGGCGTCTACCACGTAGCCTTCGAAGGTCTGCAGCCACTGCACGCGGTGCAGATGATCGATGCTCTGCGCCGTGCCTATCGCCGGCGCCACGTGGATACCGCCGGCTTCGTCGCTGGCATCGAGCGGATCCATCCAGACACGAAACGCAAGATGGTAGGTTCGGGTGCCACCCACCATGCCGTGGGATAGCGGGAATACGGTGGGCCGTACGCTGTACACCGTCGCCTTCCCCGTCGAGAAATCGCCCGGGCCGCCGGCAAGGCGCCCATCGATGTACAGCTGATACGTCGAATCGAGCAACGTGGGGCCGGTCAGCGCGAGCGGCGCATCCCCGTGGCCTTCAACCGTCACGGTGAGCCGGTACCAGGCAAAGCCGCTATACCCTGCATGCCCGCGCTGGCTCCAGCCTGCGACGTAACCCGGCAGGCCCACATCGCCATCGTGCGCGCCCGGCGCCGGCGTCAGGTCCACGGTCTCCCATGCGCTGTCGTCAAAATCCGGGGCTGACCAGCGCGGATCATCACCCACGTGAAAACGCCACGGTCCATGGAGAGGCGCTGTCGAGGGACCCACCGCAACGTGCTGACCTCCTGCCATGGCCGCTGACGCCGCGCTGTTTCCGAGTGCAACCAAGCCCAACAGATAAACGAAAACCCGCATCGCCTTACGCATGGGTCGTGCTCCGCCACGAGCACCCCGCCCGTCGCCGGAGAGTAATGAAGACGGTGATGGCAACGCCAGCACAGGACTCGTACAGGCCCGTGACTCGTTGAAAGTTTCGGGAAAGATGATGCCGAGGCATTTACTGCAAACGATAAAGCTGCGGAGGCTGCATACGTAGGTTGGATGACAGTCGATAACCCTATGATTAGGCGAGCATCGTGAGGCTTTCGACGTGCGTCACACCGTGCGATTTTCAACGCCGCGACAGCGCTTGAGAACATTCGCAAAATAATCGTTGACACGCAAAAACGGCACGCCATATCTTGCGCGTCGCAAATCCAGCAGCACGCGTTTTCACTCCCCCTGCCCCACCCTTTGGACGTTGTCTCGAACAATCGTCGGGAGGCGTGTGCCCGCATGGCCGTCGTTCCACTTTTCCAGTTCAATCGCCATGCGCTTTGTTCGCTCGCTGTTCGATTCGCTGCACCCACGTAATGACTGGCACAACCACCCCCGCTTACGCGCCGCACGCTATCTCCTTCGCACCGCGATGGCTCCGCGACTGCACCGGCGCTGGCTGGCCCAACTGAATACAACGGCCATGCGCGAGGCGACACTGCGTGACGGGCATCTGTTCGAACGCTGGCAGCATCGGTGGGTCAGTCGCCAGTTCGGCAAGCGCGAACGCCTTGTACGCCTGATCGATCACTACGGCCTGATGCCACGTCTTCTGCCAGCCGACGATCTGCTGCGCGTATGTCGTGGGGAGACGCGGGTGGCCGGCGATGCCGCGGGCAAGGACGGCGAGCGCGTGCAGGTCACTGTCGCCGCGCCGATCCTCCGTTGCCTTGAGGGCGAGCTGGTGCTCGGGCTCGTGTGGGCTGACACCGCGGTGTTCTCGATGACGATTACGTTATGCCCCGCGCGCGACGAAGTACTGGTGGGGTGCATACAGGGCCCGCGTTCGCACGATGGTCTCGGCCTCGTTCGTGACGTCACACGAGCATGCCACGGCCTCCGGCCGAAGGACCTGCTGCTCTCCGCGGTGCGTTCCGTGGCGACCGCCGCCGGTATCACCCGGGTGCGTGGACCGGGCAATCAGTCGCATGTCTTCGGCAACACCCGTCGCGTGAAGGCATCCTACGATGGCTTCTGGGAAGAAGCCGGCGGCACCACCGGGGCCGATGGCATGTACGAAGTCAGTGCGACCGAGCCGGTGCGCGACATCCAGCTCGTACCGAGCAAGCACCGCTCGGCGTTCCGCGCGCGCGAGACGTTACGCGAAACGCTGTGCACAGGGGTTAGTGCCTTCTTCGCACCGGTACGCCACCTGCAACACGTGCCGGAGCCCATGCGCGCGCTCGGCGACGACGTGCCGTCGGCCGAGGTTGCGCGAGTGGCCGCCTGAGCGGCCCGCGATGCGTTGGCTTCGCCGGCTCTGGCGGGCATGGAACGCCAGGGCCGGCGAACGCCGCAGAGGTTATTGTGCCGCGGTCACCCGCCACACGGTGTTACCCACGTCATCGGCAATAAGCAACGCGCCGTCCTTGTCCAGCACCACGCCTACCGGCGCGCCGAACAGCTGCTTCTCATCCTTGGAATAAAAACCGCTGACCAGCGTTTCCGGCTTGCCAACAGGCTTGCCATCCTGGAACGCTACGAACACGACGGCATAACCACTGAGCGGCGAACGATCCCAGCTACCGTGTTCGCCGACGAAGGCGCCGTTCTGGTACTTCGCCGGCAGCGCATTCTTCTGCGTGAGCAAAAGGCCCAGCGCGGCCACGTGGGAGCCCAGGGCGTAGTCAGGCTTGATCGCCTTGGCGACCATATCGGGCCGCTGCGGCATGACGCGTGTATCGACGTTCTGGCCGTAGTAGCTGTAAGGCCAGCCGTAGAACGCGCCCTCGGTCACCGAAGTCATGTAATCCGGGACAAGGTCGGCACCGATCTCATCGCGCTCGTTGGCGATCGCCCACAGCTTGTTCGTCGTGGGATCCCACGCCAGGCCCGTCGGGTTGCGGATGCCCGAGGCATAGATACGGCTGCTGCGCGATGCAACGTCCACCTCGAGGACGTTGGCGCGGCGGTATTCCACCTCCAGGCCGTTCTCGGTGATGTTGCTGTTCGAACCCACGCCCACGTAGAGCTTGGTGCCATCCGGGTTCGCCTGGAGTGCCTTGGTCCAGTGATGCTGCACGGTAGAAGGCAGGTCAGTGAATGGCGTTGGGGGCGCTTTGATTTCCGTCTCGCCGTCCTGGTACGGGAAGGTCACGATCTCATCGGTATTGGCTACGTAAAGCGTGTTGCCGATGAGCTGCACGCCGAACGGCGAGTGCAGGTTTTCGATGAAGGTGTGCTTCTCCCACTCCCCGTTACCGCTGCCCTTGCGCAGCAGCGTGATGCGATTGCCGCCCTTGGCACCCTTGCCCGACTGGTTCTTCACCATGCCGGCGATCAGTTGCTTGGGCGTGGTCAGGGCTTCTTCGCCCGGGCCATTCGATTCGACCACGAGCACATCGCCATTGGGCAGCGTGAGCAACTGGCGGGGATGCTTGAGGTCGCCTGCGATCTTCTCGATCTTCAGGCCCGGCGCAACCGTGGGCATCGCGCCGTTCTGCCAGCCGGCAAAGTCCGGTACCTGCATGGGCGGTACGAGGAAGCGCTGCGCCTTGGGCATGGTCGGGTCGGCGCCCGACTGCTGGGAAGCATCCAGCGAGGCCTTTTCGCTGCAGGCGCCCAGCAGCGCCACGCAGGCCATGGCCAGCGCACTGCGATAAAGGTTCTTATCCATGGATCCACTCCCGGTCCGTGGAGTAGCGCACGGCGATGATGATGTGGCCGATGGCGATCAGCGCCACAGTGAGGGCGGAAAGCCATACCCCGCCCGGGATGATCGCGTAGGCATCGCGGCTATGGACGAAGGCATTAAAGATCGCCGCGATGATCGCCACGAAATTCAGCCAGAAGTCGACATGGTCGGCGCCTGTGCTGATCCGGCGCGAGGTGATCCAGACCTGGGTCAGGTTCACCAGCCGCGGGATGATGGCGAAGACCAGGCCGATGGAGACCAGCCAGGCCGCGCTTTTCGCCCACAGGATGGTGCCGCTCTTCGCATAGAGGACGTCGAAGATGAGTGCGGCGACGAAGAAACCGAACGGAATCGGGTTGAGCAGGCCATAAATGGCGTTGGCCACGGCATTGCGACGTGGTGCGGGTGGATAGCTCATGGTGGGGCCCCTTGGGTTGACCCCGCGATAGTAGGCCCGCGGCCCGTAGAGACATTGTATGGATCGCTTCCCTGCCGCCCTGTAGGAGCGCGCTCGCGCGCGATGGGGCTGCCGACAAGCACCCATCGCGCGCAAGCGCGCTCCTACAGGGGTGGCCTATGTCGTGTAGGCTTGGCGGCTAACTTCCCGGTAGACACGCCCCCATGGCTCTCAAATCCACGGTCTTCAAGGCCGACCTGCAGGTCAGCGACATGGACCGGCACTACTACCAGGGCCATGCCCTGACCATCGCCCAGCACCCGTCGGAGACCGATGAGCGGATGATGGTGCGCGTGCTGGCCTTCGCCCTGAACGCCGATGAGGCCCTGGTGTTCGGCAAGGGCCTGAGCTCGGAAGACGAGCCGGACCTGTGGCGTAAGGAGCTCACCGGTGAGGTGGACCTGTGGATCGAGCTGGGCCAGCCGGATGAGCAGCGGATCCGCCGCGCCGCCGGTCGCGCCAACCGGGTCATCGTCTACACCTACAACGGCCGCGCCGTTGAACCGTGGTGGAAGAAGATGTCATCGGCCGTGGCGCGCACCAAGAACGTCTCGGTGATCGACGTATCCCCGGCCACGGTCGAGGCGCTGGCCGCGCTCACCGAGCGCACCATGCAACTGCAATTCATGATGCAGGACGGCCAGGCCCAGGTGATCAGCGGCGATGCCGTGATCCCAGTGGAACTCACCACGCTGGCCTGACCCAGCGCCACCGCCCGATGGCTATAAAACCACCTGTAGGAGCGCGCTTGCGCGCGATCGGGCGTGCCGAGCACCCATCGCGCGCGAGCGCGCTCCTACAGGGATTTCGATCAGGCCGTGGGTAGCGCGCGGTTCAGCGCGTGGGAGCCGGTGATGATCATGCGCAGCATCTGCGAGATCTGCTCGATCAGGGCCGGGTCGCGCTCGGGCGGCTGATCCATGGCGAAGGCGCCCATGGCGAACACCAGGCGGGTGATGGCCTTGGCCACCAGGGCCGGCTCGTACAGCGTGGAGCGATCGGCCGCCGCGAGGCGAATCAGGTCGACCCGCAGCTCATCCTCGAAATAGGTGAGCTCCCGCTCCACCGCGTGCTTGAAGTCATCCGAGCCCACCGCGCCTTCGCGCAGGAGCACGTGCAACAGCTTGTCGTCGGCGCGCAGCTGCTCCATGAACGTCTCGACCGATACCCGGATCACGCTGCGCTCGGTGGACGTCGCCCGCTCACGGGCCTGGCCGATGATGGTGCGCAGCGAGCTGCCGGCCAGGTCAATCAGGGCGATCGACAGCTCGTTCATGTCGCGGAACTGGCGATAGAAGCTGTTCGGGGCGATCCCGGCCTCGCGGGCCACCTCACGCAGGCTCACCGTGGAGAGGCTGCGGTTCGGGCCGATCAGCTTCAGGGTGGCGGCCAGCAGGTCGTCACGCGAGATAGCGGCCTTCCGGGCGTGCGGCACGTCGGCGGGGACGTCAGTGATCGAGGTAAGGCTGATGGACGTCATGGGAGGCTGGGCCGCTGGCTAAGGCTGGATCATACATCGACCTGTAATATACAAGTGTATACACGGACGTATATGCGTGCGTATAGTGTGATCCCATGAATGCCCTCCCTGCTACCCAACCCCGCTGGCCCCTGCGCCTGGCCCGTCGCGCGGTCTCGCCGGCCCTGTTCGATTTCTGGGCCACCCGGGTCAACCCGCTCTGGACCCTGGAGCAGCCCCTGGCCCGCCTGGTGTCGCGCACGGCCGCCAGCCGTGACGCGGTGACCCTGGTCCTGCGCCCCAACGGGCACTGGAAGGGCATGCGCGCCGGCCAGCACGTCAACATCGGCGTGACGGTGGGCGGGCGCCGGCTGATTCGTAGCTACAGCCCTACGCCCATGCAGGACGGCGCCCTGGCGATCACCGTGAAGGCGATCACCAGTGGCCTGGTGAGCCAGTACCTGGCCCACGAGGCGCCGATCGGCGATGTGGTCACTTTGGATCCGGCCTTTGGCGACATGACCGTCACCGCCGACCACGAGAGCCTGCTGCTCCTCGCGGCCGGGAGTGGCATCACCCCGATGCGCGCCCTGCTCCGCGAACTTGCCGCGCGCAACATGCCGGTCGTGGTGGATCTGTACTACTGGGCACGCCAGCGCGATGAGTTCTGCTTCGTCGATGAACTGATGGAGCTGGCCGCGGCGCATCCGCGCCTGCACGTGCATTTTCTCGCCACGCGTGAAGGTGAAGCTTCCGATGCACGCGTGGACGCCACCTCGTTCGACGGCATCGGCTCGCTCGACCAGCGCCGCGTGCTCGCCTGCGGCCCGGGTGGCTTCGTGGAAGCCGCCCGCGCCCGCCTCAGCGGCCAGGTCGCCAGCTTCGATGCGGAGGCCTTCAGCTTGCCGCCGAGCGATGCGAGCGAGAACACGGGCGAGGTCGAAGTCCACCTCGCCCGCAGCGGCCGCACGCTGACACTGTCGCGTGGCCAGTCGCTGCTTGCCGGCCTGGAGGCGCACGGGGTGCGCCCGCCGAGCGGCTGCCGCATGGGCATCTGCAACACCTGTTCGTGCGGACGCCAGTCCGGCACCACCCGCCACATTCTTACCGGTGACCTCACCAGCGAACCGTCGTCACAGGTTCGCCTGTGCGTCAACGCGCCGGGCACCGACCTGATCCTGGATCTTTGAGGCCACGCATGAGCCGTACCCGCAACCGCCCCCTCTCCGCCGCCGACCTGCAGGCCTTCGGCGATGAACTCGACGCGATCCGCGCGAAGGTCCAGGCCGATATCGGCCCGCGTGATGCCCGCTATATCCGCCGCGTGGTCGCTCGCGTGCGTTGGACCGGTGTCGCCGGCCGCGCGCTGCTGTTCCTCGGCGCGTTCGTCCCCGCCACGCTGATTCCCGCGTGGATCGCCGGCACGCTGCTGCTGGGCTTGTCCAAGATCCTGGAAAACATGGAGCTTGGCCATAACGTGATCCACGGCCAGTTCGACTGGATGAACGACCCCAAGCTCAACGGCAAGACCTACGAGTGGGATATCGTCGCCACCTCGGCCAACTGGCGGAAGACGCACAACTTCCAGCACCACACCTACACCAACGTGCGCGGCCTGGACGATGACATCGGCTACGGCCTGCTGCGCATCTTCCCCGAGCAGCGCTGGCTTCCGTTCTATCTGATGCAGCCGGTGATCGCCGTGGTGTTCGCGCTGCTGTTCCAGTGGGGCGTGGCGATCCAGGACCTGCGCGTGGGCCGCCTGTTCGCGGGCAAGATGAAGTTCGCCGAGCTGCGCCGCAACTTCCGCCCGGTGGGCCGCAAGATGGGCAAGCAGCTGCTGAAGGATTACATCGTGTTCCCGCTGCTGGCCGGCCCGTTCTTCCTGCCGGTGCTGCTGGGCAACCTGGTGGCCAACGGCCTGCGTAACGTGTGGACCTACACCATCATCTTCTGTGGCCACTTCACCGCCGATGCGGAAGTGTTCCCGAAGGAAGTGATCCGCAACGAATCGCGCGGCCACTGGTACCTGCGCCAGCTGCGCGGCTCTTCCAACATCCGTGGCGGCAAGCTCATCGACATGCTGTCGGGTGACCTCAGCCACCAGATCGAGCATCACTTCTACCCCGACCTGCCGGCGAACCGTTATGCCGAGATCGCCGTGGAAGTGAAGGAGATCTGCACGCGTTACGGCCAGCACTACAACACCGGCACCCTGCCCCGCCAGTTCGGCCAGGTCATCTGGCGCATCCTGCGCCACGCATGGCCCAGCCGCCCGCGCAAGGTGCGTGTGCGCGAGGAAGCGGTGGCCTGATCGCGTCGCGGCACGCCGCACGCAAAATCCCTTGACTGTAGGAGCGGGGGGGGGGGGGGGGGGGGGGGGGGGGCGACCCCCCCCCCCCCCCCCCCGGGGGGGGGGGGGGGGGGGGGGGGGGGCGTGGGGGGGGGGGGGGGGGGGGGGGTCGGGGGGGGGGGGGGGGGCCCCGGGGGGGGGGGGGTGG